>JBDRZF010000189.1:0-3324 GCA_039803805.1 Caldifarciminota bacterium | reverse complement strand
AGGGTTAAACTTCATCCTTATAAGGAATTTTGTTTGCTTGAAATAAGGCAATATGAAAAGATTAAAGAAAAAGATGAATATGTTCCTTCCTATAATGGATTTATAATTCCTGTTACATTTTTAAATGAACTAATTAATGCCCTTGAAAGAGTAAAAGATTATCTTGAGGAGAAAAAATATGAGGAGAAGGCAAAAAAGATGGTTCCTGAAATAATTATTTCTTTCTGTGATATATGCGGTTCACCTGTTAAGGAAAAAAGTGAGGGAATATACATATGTGATTGTGGAGAAACAAGAATAGTCCTTGCTCCTTTAGGAAAGGCAATAGAAGAGATATTTGAAAAGGTTAAAAAAATTAAACTTTTTGAAGATTTTTCTCCTGGTTGATTAATTTTTAAACACAAACTCTTTTAAAAGCATAATTTTTGTGCAAAATTATTAAAAATTTCTGGCATTTAAATTTCATATAATATTATTGAAAAATGAGTTTGAAGGAGGTGGATGATGAAAAGAATAAGCATCTTATCCTTGATATTCCTTGCAGGATGTATTTTTTATGAGGAAAGAGAATGTGATAATGAGCCACCAAGTCCTCCAAGGGGAGTTTATTCAGTTACAGGAGATAAAAAAGTTTATCTTTATTGGATACCGAATCCAGAGCCTGACCTTGCTGGTTACAGGGTATGGAGATCTTATTCCCCGGATGGACCTTATAGAGTAATAGGAGAAACAAATTGTGAAAGTTTTGTTGATTTTGATGTTATAAATGGTGTAACTTACTATTATGCAGTAACTGCCTTTGATTTTAACGGTAATGAAAGTGAGTTTTCCTATGAAATAGTTTTTGATACACCAAGACCCGAAGGTATTGAATATTTAGAAAGTTATACACAGGATCCCGATGAAGCAGGCTATGATTTTTCTGAGTATGAAGTGAAATATTATTTAGATCCTGAAACTGATTTCTTTTATGAATATGATGATACATTGAATACAGGTTTTATATATGCAAGAGATGAGGATACCTGGATGCAAGATATGGGTTATACAGAAAATTTTGATGAGATAGGTTATGCTCCAATTAAAGGATGGTCAAATCTTGGTGTTCTTGAAGCAATTGAGGGTCATACTTATATTTTCTGGACAAGGGATAATCATTTTGCAAAGATTAGAATAGAAAAGATTTATCCAGATGGAAGAGTTAAGTTCAGATGGGCTTATCAAATTGATGAGGGAAATAGAGAATTAAAAGTAGGAGTTTTTATTTTAAAAGGAGGTGTGGAATGAAAAAATTGTTAATAACAATAATGGTGGTTATATTTTTTAAAGGACTTCAAGCGAAAAAAGTAGAAGTATGGACTATAAAAGGAAATGGCTCTGTTTATTCTGCCGGTGAAAAAATAAGTATAAAGGTTTTACCCCATGTATCAGGTTATCTTTATGTTTATAACATTGATTCAGAAGGTAAAGTTCATATTCTTTTCCCTAAAAATAGATATGCAAGGAATAATTATGTAATTGCAGGAAAGGTTTATCATCTTCCCTATGATTTTGAAGAAATTGAATGGTATGCTGGAGATGAGCCCGGTATTGAATATGTTTATGCTTTTATAACTCCTTATCCATTACCCTATTTTGAAACAAGTTGGTTTATTCCCCTTTCACCTGATGAATATTATTATGAAGATGGAATTCTTATATGTTATAGATTCTGTCCACCTCACTTTTTCCCAAGAGTATATTTTTATGGATGGGCTCATTTTTATGTTATACCAAGATATTATGTTTACATATATCATCCAGTTCCCTGGTATTGTTATGATTGCCATCATCCGCATATCCTTTTCCATTTCTGGTTTGATTTCTGCCCAATTTATGTGATTGAATTTCATGATTGTTGCTCATATTACTTTTATCCAAGATATTACAAAACTTACAGATACAAATACAGAATAAGGCCTATATATAGAGAAATACCTCCTAAAAAAGTTAGAGAATATAGAGATATTGAAGAAAAATATAGAAACTATGATAAAGAGCCTTTTTGGGCTTCTCAAAATCCTTTGAGAGAGAAAAAGGAAGGTTTTAATGAGAAGAAAATTATAAAAGAGGAGATTTTACTGGAAAAACCAAAAGAAGTGAAAAAGAATGTTGAAGATGATTTTGAAAAAGAAAATTTACCAAAAAAATCTAAAAAAATAGAAAAAGATTTTGAAAAAAGAGAAAACCCTGCCATAAAATTTGAGAATAAAGAAAACTATGAAAGGGAATATAAAAGAGAAGAAAAGATGAAGATTGATTACCCAAAGATAAAATCAGAATTTAAGATGATTGAAAAAAATGAAAAAGGAAGTTATAATTATAGAAATTCATTAAGGGTTAAAAAGAGATGAAGAAGGTAATTTTTCTTTTATTTTTCCTTTTCTCCTATTTATCTGCAATTGAAGAAAAACCGTTAAAAGAAGAAATTCAAAAATTAAAAGGAGAAGAAGTTCAATTAAAAGATGATAAGGATGAAGATGGTATTCTTGATGTTTTCATAAAAAATATAATTAAAAAATCAGAGATGAAAAAGGAGGGGGAAGTAAAAGAAAATTTAAAAGAGAAAAAAGAAAGAGGAGTAATTAAAAAAAGAATAAGAAGTCATAAATAATTATTTCTGTATGAAACAGAAAGTTTTTTTCCTTTATAATTTACTTAAATGTTTCAGAAAGTAAAATTTTTTACATTTATTTTAATTTGTTTTTTATATATCTCTATTTATAATAAAAAAAATCCGCAGGATGAAAAAGTTAAAGATACCCCTTTAAATTATAAAAAAAATGAAAATATAAATGTTTTGAGATACGAGTTTCAAAAAAATGATGCCCTTCTTTATGTTTTGCTTTTTAAATTGAATATTTTACCATCAATTACTCACGAAGTAATTTCCTCTTTTGAGAAATTATGGAGTCCTAAAAAAATTAAAGAGGGTGATTTGATTGAAATTAGAATTTGTGAGGATATTTTAAAGGAATTTATTTACCTGCCCAAAGAAAACCCTCTTTTAAAGATATATATTTATAAAGATTCTTCAGGGTATAAAGGCAGGGTTGAAAATATACCATATAAAAAAGAATATAGGTTTGTGAAAAAGGAGATAAAGAGTAACCTTTTTGATGCTTTCTCTGATTTGGAAAATGGAGATTATCTTGCAATCTCTTTATCAGAGATTTTTGCATGGGAGATAGATTTTAATTCAGAGATAAGACCTAATGATTCTGTTTTATTTTTATATGAAAGTATATTGCCCTTTGAAGGCAAAAGGGAAATTGTTGGAGAGAT
>JBDRZF010000188.1:0-3333 GCA_039803805.1 Caldifarciminota bacterium | reverse complement strand
AGATATTTTAAAAAATTTTCATCCTCTTCTAAGAGTATTTTCTCAAAATAAACATCTACATAAAAAGTATGGAATACTTTTAAAAAGTCTACAAATTTTTTATGAACAGCGAGTGCAAATTTTTCACTTAAATCTTCTTTTAATTTTTCATAAAAATATTCTGACCTTAAAATTAAAGAAGAAAGATTTTTAAAAGATTCCTTTTTAAAAATTGACAAAATCTCATTTTCATATTTTTTTAAATCTTCTTTTTTATATTTCAAAAATTTCAGTTTTACAATGAATAAAAAATACAAAAATTTCTCTTCTTCCTTTAATTTCTCTGAATTATTTATAAAGTATTTCACAATCTCTTCTAAACTACTCCATTCTCCACCATTTTCAATTACAAAAGTCTTAAAATTTTCCTTATCAACTAAAAAATTAACATCCTCTTTAAACTTATTTAAAAAATATTTTTTAAAAAATTCAACTTCTTCTTTATTCCATAAATTTTCAATATTTCTTATCTTTATACTTAAAGGTATTAAAAATTTTTCTAAATGAGGGGTGAGCAACTTATTTTACTATTGGTGACTTCTCTTTTATCATCCTTTCAAGTTCTTCAGGGTCTCTTGAAAAGGAAAGAGCAGTCTCAAGGGTAATTTTTCTCTGCATATAAAGTTTATAAAGGGATTGGTTCATTGTTTGCATTCCATATTTTTGCCCTGCCTGCATTAATGAATAAATCTGATGAATCTTATTGTCCCTTATCATCGCTCTTACAGCAGGAGTTGCAACAAGAACCTCACAAGCAAGGACTCTTCCTCCACCTATTTTTGGAAGCAAAGCCTGTGTTATTATACCTAAAATAACAAATGCAAGTTGAGTTCTAACTTGTTGTTGCTGATGAGGAGGAAATACATCTATGATCCTATTTATTGATTCAACTGCAGAGTTTGTATGAAGGGTTGCAAGGGTCAAATGTCCTGTCTCTGAAATTGTTAATGCAGCAGAAATTGTTTCAAGGTCCCTCATCTCACCAATCATCACTACATCAGGATCCTGTCTCAATGCATATTTTAATGCTCTTGCAAATGACTTTGTATCAGATTCAACCTGTCTTTGAGTTATGTAAGCCTTTTTATTTGCAAATAGATATTCAATTGGGTCTTCTATTGTAAGAATATGACACCTCCTTTCATTATTTATCTTCTCAATTATTGAAGCAAGTGTTGTTGATTTACCATGACCTGTTGGACCTGTTACAAGAACAAGCCCTTTCTGCCTTGAAGCAAATTCTTCAACAACAGGAGGAAGACCGAGTTCTTCAAAACTCCTTATTTTATATGGAATTGTTCTTATAGCAATACTCACTGAGCCTCTTTGTTTATAAGCATTTGCTCTAAAACGAGAAAGACCAGTTATACCAAAGGAAAAATCAACTTCCCATTCTTCTTCAAGTTTTTTCTTCTGTTCCTCTGTCATTACTGAATAAACAAGTTGCTGTGCCTCCTCTTTTGTCAAAACATCATAGTTTGATGGAACAAGAACCCCATCTATTCTAAAAAGAGGTGGAGAACCTGCTGATATATGTAAATCTGTGGCATCTCTATGCACCATCTCCTCTAAAAGTTGCCTCATTGTTACAGGCATATTCACCTCCTTTAAAATTCTGTTGTTATTCTTAATACTTCTTCAACAGTTGTTATACCTTTCTTAATTTTAATTATTCCATCCTCTCTAAGGGTATGCATTCCCTCTTTTCTTGCCTCCTCTCTTATCTCGTCTGAAGAGGCACCTTTTAAAATAAGTTCTCTTAAATTAGGAGTTATTGGCATAACTTCAAATATTCCTATCCTTCCTTTATAACCTGTTCTTCCACATACCTCGCATCCTCTTCCTTTATAAAATTTCATATCTTTTAAAAGTTCTTCAGGAACCCCAAGTTCTCTTATTATTCTTTCATCATAAGTGGTTTCTTCAATACAATTCCTGCATATTTTCCTTACAAGTCTTTGTGCCTGAATCAAAATAACACCTGAGGCAATCAAATATGGTTTTATTCCAAGGTCAACAAGCCTGTCAATTGTTGTTGGAGCATCATTTGTATGGATTGTTGAAAAAACAAGGTGCCCTGTTAATGCTGCCCTTATCGCAATTTCTGCTGTTTCATGATCCCTTATCTCGCCAACAAGTATTACATCAGGGGATTGCCTTAAGAATGCTCTTAAAGCCTCTGCAAAATCAAGCCCTGCTTCCCTATTTACCTGAACTTGATTAATTCCTTCAATATTATATTCAACGGGGTCTTCAATAGTTATAATCTGCTTATCAGGTGTATTTATTGTAGATAATGCAGAATAAAGGGTTGTTGTCTTTCCGCTTCCTGTAGGACCTGTAACAAGGATAATTCCATAAGGGGAGCGTATTGCCTTTTCAAACTTTTTAAGGTCCTCTTCTTCAAAACCAAGTTTCGTTAAATCAAGTTGGAGTCCTGATTTATCAAGAATTCTCATAACAACCTTTTCACCATAAACAGTGGGTATAACAGATACCCTGAAATCTATAATCCTATTATCAACTTTCATATTTATTCTTCCATCCTGAGGTTTTCTTCTTTCTGCAATATCCATATCAGATAAAAGTTTTATTCTTGAAACAATCCCTGCCTTCATATAATATGGTGGGTTCATAACCTCCCTTAATACTCCATCAATTCTATATCTTATTCTTAAAGTTCTTTCATAAGGTTCAATATGAATATCTGATGCCCCTATTTTAACTGCTTGAAATATTATATGATTTACAAGTTTTGTAATAGTTGTATCTTCACCAAGTCTTTTTAAATCCTCTACTTTTTCCTCTTCAACTGCAGCATCTATAAACTCAATATCTTCAAGAGTTGCGTGAATTTCCCTCTTCTCTTCCTCTTTTTTCACTTCCTTAATCATTGTCTCCATTTCTGGATAAAATTTCTTTAAAGCCTCATTCATTGCAGACTCTAAAGCAATGGCAGGAGAAACCTCTAAGCCCGTAGAAAATTTTATTTCATCTATTGCAATAATATTTGTTGGGTCAACCATAGCAACAAAAAGTGTATTACCCTTTCTTCCAAGTGGTAAAACCTGATACCTGTATGCGGTTTCAGCAGGAATAAGGGAAAGGACTTCTGGTGGTATCATTTTTAATGTTGATAAATCAACAGGGGGAACACCAAGTTGTTTTGAAAGAAATTTAACAAGTGTTTTTTCATCTATTACCCCCATCTCAACAAGTGTTGAACCGAGCCTTTTACCTGTTTCTTTCTGTCTTCTTAAAGCCTCTTCAAGGTCTTTTTGAGTTATAAGACCT
>JBDRZF010000187.1:0-3357 GCA_039803805.1 Caldifarciminota bacterium | reverse complement strand
AAAGAATGAAGATTAAAGACATTCAGACCCAGAAAGCAATCTTTTATTTAAATGAAGTTTATAATGTTCCTTTTTTGCAAGAAAAAATTTTGAAAGATTTAGAATAAAAGATTTCGGGAAAAAATAAAAGCAGTTATAGGATTTGAAGAGGATTTGCAAAAGAATGTTGAAGAGGATTATAATATAAGTATGGAAAATTTAAAAGTAAATCCAGAAGAAATTGAGAAAATAAAAGAAGAGGCGATAAAGTTGTATAAAAATGCAAAAGAGACATTAAATAAATCCCCTTTGGATGATGAAGGGGAATATTATGAAGAAATAAAATATGTTCAGGAGGCTTATGGAGCTTTATGGCTTTCTATTTTAAAAGCTCTTGATTATGCATTATTAAAGACAGGAAAAGTAACTAAAAAAGAATTGCCCCAAAGTTCTGAAGCATATAGAGATTATATAAACAAATATTTATTGCATAAAGATGGAAAATTAAGAAGAAGATTTGAAAGTCTATATAATGCAATTCATATTGCAGGTTATTACAGAGGATTGAGAGACACAAAAAAAGGAGTAAAAGTAGATTTTGAAGATGCAAAAGAATTTCTTCAAAAATTAGGGATAGAAGTTGAAGATTAAAGACATTCAGACCCAGAAAGCAATTTTTTATTTAAATGAAGTTTATAATGTTCCTTATGATGTTTTTCCTATCTTTTTAAAGTTTCAAGATAAATAGCAATTTGTCAAGCGATTTAGACTATTTTTGATTTTTTATTTTATTACTTTTTTAATTTTGTCATAATTTGTCAATGGAAAGTTTTAAATTTTTCCTATGAACTTATTTATGGCTAAAAAAATTACAAAAGGTTCAGAATTCCCCGGGTTTAGAGTTAAAAGAGTGTTGATAAACTTGACAAAAAGGGAAAAGTGGTATATAATAAAAGATGAAATTAAAAGGAGGGAAATTTGAGAAGAAGTAAATCAGTAAACATAAAGGGATTAAAAGATTTATTGATAGAGATAGCAAAGAAAGTACAGGAAGGAAAAGCATTTGAAATACCAGCACTTTTTATATGGGGACCTCCTGGTGTTGGCAAGTCAACAATTATTAGGGAAGTGGCAAAGGAATATAATTTAAAAGTTATAGATTTAAGGCTTGCTCAGATTGACCCTGCTGATTTAAGGGGCATTCCATTCCCAGATAAGGAGACAAAAAGATTGGTTTGGTGGATTCCTGAATTTTTTCCAAAGGATGGAAAAGGCTTTCTTTTTTTAGATGAGTTAAATTTAGCAGACCTTTCAATTCAGGCAACAGCATATCAACTTGTGCTTGATAGAAGAGTTGGAAATTATAAACTTCCTGATGGCTGGTATGTATTAGCCGCAGGGAATAGAAAAGAGGATGCAGTTAATGTGTTTGAAATGCCTGATCCATTGGTTTCAAGATTTATTCACATAGAAGTAGAACCGGATCTTGATATATGGATTGAATGGGCGGTAAAGAAAGGAATATCTGAAGAGATAATTGCTTATTTGAAATATAGACCCGAGAATTTTATTAACATAAAGCCTGACAGGGTTTCAATTGCTTATCCCTGTCCAAGAACATGGGAGTTTGCAGACATAATCTGGAAATTGACAAAAAATGTTGAAACGGTTGCTTGGGCAGTAGGAGGTCCTGTTGCTGCTGATTTTATAGCCTTTTTAGAAGTATACAGGGAGTTACCTGATATAGAAAAAGCCTTAGAGACAGGGGAGATAGATTTTCCATCTCGCGAAAAAACCTCCATATGGTGGGCTATCTCAACTGCTTTAGGTTTAAGACCTAAAAATCAAAGACATATAGATAATGTTGCGAAAATCTTACTTGATATTAGAAAAAATTTTGTTGAGTATGGGTCATATATATTGAATTTGATTCTTAGAGATGGAGAAAGAGGTTTAATGCTTAGAAAAAGCAGATTTTATAATGAATTAAGAGAAGCATATTTTGATTCTCTGCTTTAAATTAACGAAAAACAGATGAGAACAAAGGAATTTGAAAGGGCAATTGTAAAAGTGGTGATGGAGCACCCTTTTTTCAGAAAGTTATTATTAGAAACTGTTTTTGAAGAAGAGTTAAATATACCCACTGCTTGTGTTTATGGGGACGGACGCTTTAAGGTAAATCCAAACTGGTTTAAAGAACTAAGTGAATTTGATAGAGTTTTTGTTATTCTTCATGAAATTTTGCATATTGCTTTATGTCATTTTACAAGGCTTGGTCAAAGAGAAAGATTTTTATGGAATATAGCAACTGACCTCGCGATTAATTCAATGCTTTTGAAGATGGGATTTAAAATTGATAAACTCAAAGAAAAAGCATTATTTCCTGAAAACTTTGGTTTTAAAGAATATCTGTCAGCAGAGGAGTATTATAGGCTTTTGCTTAAAAATTTAGCATATTTTTACCCCCAAGGATTTGATGATCATTATTTTTGTGAAAGTAGAAATGCACAAAAAACAGAAGAAAAATATGCTGGCTAAATTTTTAATCCAGAATGTAAGGATAAAGACAGATTGGACAAGACCTAACAGAAGATATCTTGCTTACGATATTATTTATCCAACGAGAAGGCAAAAGATTTTGAAGTTAGTTGTGGCAGTGGATACTTCAGGTTCAATTACAAGTAGCGATTTAAAGGATTTCTTCAGCGAAATTAACGGTATTTTAAATTCTTTTAATTTTTATCATATTTATTTAATTCAGAATGATGTTAAAATTCAAAAAGTAGAAGAAATAAAATATCCTCATAAATTGCCGGAAGTTATTGAAATAACTGGTAGAGGTGGAACAGATTTTAGACCTGTATTTAAATATCTTGAAGAGAAAAGAATCATACTTCCTCTTATATTCTTCACAGATTTAATGGGAAATTTTCCTGAGAAAGCCCCACCATTTCCGGTTTTATGGATTACAAAGGGAAAAAAGGAAGCCCCCTTTGGAATAACGGTGAGATATAAAAAGGAGAAAGAATTTAATGGTCTTTAAAGGAGAATACTTAGATGGGAGAAAGGTCAAAATATATTGAAGCAGTAAAAGAAGTTTTTGAAAGTAACAGAATAAATTATAGAGAAGAGATAAGAGGTGATATGGTTTTAGTGAAAAATTATGGGTTATGGATTGTAATATCAGGAGAAGAAGGGAGGAGAATCAGAAACTTAATAAAACTATTGCGAAGAAATTCCTTACCTTATTTGATTTTATACAATAGTTTAAAGGAAGAAACTTATATATGCGATCTGGGTGATGAATATAAAACTGAAGGGTTTAAAAATGAAGAGTGCATTTTCCCTCTCTTAAATTATGAATGGTGGATTTTAACA
>JBDRZF010000186.1:0-3371 GCA_039803805.1 Caldifarciminota bacterium | reverse complement strand
GGGGAAATTTAGAAAGTGGAATAGAAAAATATTATCACAAAGAAAATTATCCTTTATTTTTAAAAAGATTTAAAAATATCCCTTTTTCAAAAAAACTTTTAATGAGTTTAAAGGAAGAAAATGTTTTTGAAGCAAATTTAAAAGGAATTTTAATTTTCAAAGAAAAAGGGGCAGATAGTGCATTGAATTATTTTAAAAGAATTCTCAAAAATAATCCCGAGGACCCTTATATTCTTTTGAACATTGGAAATGTATATTATTTTAAAAATAATTATGATTCTGCAGATTTTTATTATAAAAATTCCTTACAAAAAAATCCTGAATTTTATGAGGCTTATTTTAATATTGCACAAGTGGATTTTAAAAAATTTGATTTATACTCCTATGAAAATCAAATGAGAAGAGCCCAGGAGATAAATTATTATGAAAGTATAAAAAAGATTTTTAGAATAAAAGAATATGGAGCGCAAGAAGTTTTTTGGGGTATTCACGAATTTATGGATAAAAAAATACACTTAAAAGGAGATATAGAAACACTTTATGCATTTCCTCTATTTACTATTTTTTCACTCCTTTTATTTATAGCAGGCTTATTTTTATTCAAAAAGAGAAAAGAAATTTCCTATTGCCAAGGTTGTGGTAGATTTTGTCATACTATTTTTAAAATTAGTCCAAATTTTGAACTATGTGATAAATGTGCAAAGGAGATTTTAAAAACAGAGTCTTTAAAAATAAGAGAAAGAATTTTTAATAAAATAAGGATAGAGAGTGTGATAAGAAAAAGATTTTTAATATTAATTTTAAATCTACTTATCCCTCCAACTGGTTTTTTATATTCTGGCAGTCATGTTCTCTTTATAATTTCTTATTTTTTCTTATTCCTCGGATTTTATCCTGCAGTAATTTTAAAAATTAATTTTTTGTGGATAATTTTCTATATATTTTATCTTGTTATTTTTGTTTTCCCCTATTATTACTTTAAGGAGGTGAAGATTGGCACTTCAAGGTAAATTTCCGTATGATGTTGAACTTGTTACCCTTATTCAGTCAATATCTTTTGATAAAAAAACCGGTGTTCTCTATCTTACAAAAGAAAAGGATGAGGCGGCTATCGGCTTTGAAGAAGGGTATGTGGTTGCCTCTTATATTATAAGAAAAGGAGAGTTTGAAACACTACCCCGTTATCTTGTTCTTTCAGGAAGAGTTGGAGAAGATATAATAAAAGAGGCTGAAAAAGAGAGCCAAAAAAGAAATTTAGGAATTGAAGAAATTCTTTTAGAGGAAGGGGTTATTACAAGGGATGAACTTGAAAAAATAATAATTTTTAAGATTGAAGAAGTAATTGATGAAATTCTTACATGGAAAGAGGGTAATTTTTACTTTGTTCCTGAGGACAGAATTTACAAATTTTCAAAAATAAAAGTAAAAGTTGACCCCCAGTATCTTATAATGGAGGGTATAAGAAGGCAGGGGGAACTTCTGAAAATGAAAAAGAAAATTCCTTCAGAAAATTTAATCCCTTTTCCCAAGGATGTTCCTGAAATAGATATTGAACTTTCAAAGGAAGAAATTAAGGTTCTTGAACTTGTTGATGGAGAAAAAACAATTAATGAAATTGCAGAAAGGAGCGGGATAGGAAGATTTAAAACTTTTGAAGCCCTTTATCATCTTCTTGAAATTGGATGGATAGATTTAAGAGAAAAAGAAAAATTTGTTCCTGTAAAAGAAGAAGAAATCTTTATTCCAGAATTAAAATTCTATGAAAAGAAAAGATTTCTTTATACTATAAGTGGCATAATCTTAGCATTTTTCTTGTTTTTTTCTTTTTATTTTGGTTTATTTTATAAAAATTTTAAAATTCCTTCATTTATTCCAAATATATTTGATGAGGAAAAGAAGGTGGCAGAATTTTTATGGAAAAAATAAAAGTTGGATGCTGCGGTTTTCCTTGTAAAAAAGAAATTTATTATAAAAATTTTGAGTGTGTTGAGATTCAACAGACTTTTTATTCAATCCCTGAAATTAAACTCGCATTAAAATGGCGTGAGGAGGCACCTGAAAATTTTATATTTACATTAAAGGCTCCTCAGCATATAACCCATCTGTCTTCTTCTCCCACTTATAGAAGATGTAAAAAGGAATATGGGAAAAGAGAAAATTACGGATTTTTTAAAGATACTGATGAAGTAAAAAGGGCTTATGATGATTTAAGAGAATTTGCTTTGAAACTTAATGCAAAATATATTTTATTTCAAACACCTTTTTCCTTTAAACCAGAAGAGGAAAATTTTTCAAATTTAGTTAAATTCTTTAAAGAAAAGAAGAAAGAACCTTTTATCTTTGTATTAGAATTAAGGGGATGGGGAAAAGAAGATATTCAAAAAATTTTAAAGGAAATAAGTTTTATCCATTGCGTAGATCCTTTTAAAGAAAAGGAGGTTACAAGAGAAATAATTTATTGGAGGTTACATGGTAAAGGAGGTTATAATTATAAATATAGTGATGAAGAATTAAAAGAACTTTTTAATAAATCAAAAAATAAAAAGGGTTTTATATTTTTTAATAATGTTTATATGATGGATGATGCTTTAAGATTTAAAGAATTTTATGAAAAAGGATAAATTTGCAGTTATAATAGCAGGTGGGAAGGGTGAAAGGCTTTGGCCAATCTCAACATCGAAAAATCCTAAACCTTTTATAAACATTTTTGAAAAGAGTTTGATAGAACTTACCTATGAAAGACTTTTAAAAATATTTTATAAAGAAAATATTTTCTTTATAGTTCCAAAATCTTTTAAAAAATTAATAAAAAAATTTGTTAATGAAGAGAATGTTATTTTTGAACCAGAAGGTAAAAATACATTTCCTGCGTGCATTTATTCAACTCACTTTATAAGAAATTTAAATAAAAAGGCAAAAATCGGAATATTTCCAGCAGATCATCTTATAAAAAAAGAGGAAGAGTTTATAAAAGCAATTGAAAATGGATTTGAAATATGTGAAAAGGGATTCATAATAACCTTTGGGGTTTCACCTAATAGACCTGAAACGGGTTATGGGTATATTGAAATAGGTGAAAGGATAAATGAAAAGGAGCCTTTTATTTATAAAGTTGAAAAATTTCATGAAAAGCCCCCTCTTGAAATTGCAAAGAGATACCTTGAAGAGAAAAAATTTTTCTGGAATTCAGGTATTTTTTTATGGGATTCTAATTTCTTTTTTGAAGAAATTAAGAATTTGAGAAAGGAAGTTTATGAACTATATGAGGAGACTCTTTTAAAGAAAAAAAATGTAAAGGAGTTTTATAAAAAAATAGAGGCAAACTCAATAGATTATGGTCTTCTTGAACATAGCAAAAATATAGCATGTTG
>JBDRZF010000185.1:0-3376 GCA_039803805.1 Caldifarciminota bacterium | reverse complement strand
ATTCCTGTTTCTTCACTTATTTTTTTAACCTTTTCAATGAATTTTAAATCATCATTTTCTTTTTCTAAACCTGCCTCTTCAAAAATTTTATTTAAGACTCTTTTAACAATTTTATCAGGCATAATAGTATCAACTCCTCCCATCATCCTTAAATATTCAAATGTTATAAGACCAACACCTTTTATCTTTCCTATTGGATCACTTTTAAGATTTTCAGGTTTTGCATTTTTTGGCCCATAATCTTAAAGCCTCTTTATCAGAAATTCCTTTTTCTTTTTTTAATTCACAAAAATATTTTGAAATTTCTTTTATAACATGCCATGACCTTTTATTTTTCCATATATAAAATGCTTTTTTATAATCAAATTTTGCTAAATCACAAACATCTTTAATTATTCCTTTATCAACAAAATCTTCTTTAAATTTTAAAACTTTTGGAACAACTGCTGTAAAATAATTGAGTCCAATTGATGTAAATGCTGCATCTATTATCATTAAAGGAACACTCCCTCCCCACCTTTCTGTTTTTAAACATCTATCACAATAGTATTTTAAGTCATTTATCTGGGAGATGTAGGAATTTAAAATTTCTCTTAAATTATTTTCTCTTTTTCTCAACTGGAACTTCTATTTCAACAAGATCAATTATATCACCGTATTGCTCTTTGAATTTGTCAATATCAGGAGTCACGGATATTTCCTCGGTTTCTCTAAACCCTTCAAGTAATTTATTTTTTATTGCTTTATTCACTTTCCAGTTCAATACAATTCCACCTTTTATTTTTTCTGAAATGAATTCAGGGAACCCTGTTTTTTGTGATTTTATTCCTTCATAATATTTCAATAATTGATGCAGATATTCACCTGTGATATCTTCCACTGTTTTAAGTTCAACAATAATTCCATTTTCCTCCTTTTCATCAAATACTATGAAATCGATTTTCCCTCCTTTTAAAATTTGATCCTCATACATTATGTTTATCTGAAGTTGCTCAAGATATTTTAATCCATTTTTTCTGAATTCATAGGCAAGAGCGGCTTCATATTCCGTTTCTTTAATAAATCCAAATGGGCCGAGTTCTTTATAAACTTTTTCAGCCAGTTCTTTTATTTTTCTTTTCAATTCTTCCATTTTTACCTCCTTGTTAATTAACAAGTTAAATGAAGGGCACAGACAACTTTTTTATTTTTTAGAGTATATTCATTGAAAATATTCACCGCTTCTTTTGTTTTTTTAATTATAACTTTTATATTATTTCTTTCAAGTTCTTTTATAATCTCTTCTTTTACTTCCATAACTCCTGAATATCCTGTCCCTATTATAAGAATTTCAGGTTTGTATTCAATCACTTCTTTTAAATCTTCAATACATAAAGAATGCCCTTCCTTTCTCCACCAGTTCTCTTTTATTTTATCAGGGAAAATTATTAAATCCCTTGTATATTTTTTACCATTTATAATAATTTCGCCAAAATCATATTTTTCTATTTTCATAGTTTTAAAAATTTTTCTAAAAGTGAAATTGAAAACTCCGCGCCTTTTAATGCCTTTTTTGCTTCTTTCCTTCCATATCTTTCGGAAGGAATAAAATCAATATCTCCATAAAAGGCAAGTTCCCTTTCTTTTCTTAACCATCCTGAGATTTCAGCATATTTTTTAAATTTTTTTTCAAATTTATAATACTTCTGGGAAAGTTCTATAATTAAATCACCTACATCATGCCATTTTGGTGGATCAATTCCTGCACATCTTAATATTCCCTTTCCACATAATTCAACAATTTCCTGTGATTCCCTTACCACATCTGCATAACTTTTTTCCTTATATAAAACTTTTAATGCCTCAAGTCTTTTTTTACATCTATTTAAATATTCAAAGGCAAGAGATTTTGTATTCATATTTCTATTCCGGTTTTTATATCAACATCTTCTTTAATAACCCAGTAATATCCGCCTTTTTTATATATTTTTTTAGCGCCATATTTTTTAAGTTTTTCTGACAATTTTTGAAGATATTTTTTAAAAAAATCATTTTTATCAAAAAGGATTATAGAATCTTCAATCATATCAAGATAGATAAATCCACCATATTCCACTTCTTCAGGTTTTTTTATTAAAGGAGAAATCTCTATAAAATAGCCTTTTTTTCTTAATTTTTTAATTTTCTCTTTTAATGGTTTTTCTATATTTTCAATGAAATCAAAAATTCTTTTTGTTCTCCCTTTTGGTAAATTTTTTGAAATTATAAGAATATCAATATCTGAAAAGGGATTTGTTTTGTCTTTTGCAACTGAGCCAAATATAACAAAACTTAAAAGATTATCCTTATAAAAATTTTTTGCCCTTTTAAAAATTTCTTTAATTATCCCTTTATAGGGCTCTTTCACATTTATATTATAAAGCCTTTATAATTTTAAAATGAATCTCTTTATTATATTTTTAATTTTTCAAATAGGGGAAAAATTTCATAATGAAACAAAACTTGACCCTCTAAAGGCTGTCTCTTCTCTCTTAAAACTTGAAAAGGCTCCTCCCCAATTTAAAACATATCCTGATAAGGAAAAAATTAAACTTCCTGAGCCTTCTTTTAAGGGAATGATACTGGAAGAGGCAATAAGAAAAAGAAGATCGATAAGGGATTATGCTGATGAGCCTCTTACACTTTCACAGGTTTCAGAAATACTCTTTGCTGCTCAGGGAATTACAGGTGAACTTGCAGGAACTTATTTAAGAACAGCACCTTCGGCAGGTGCATTGTATCCTGTTGAGATTTATTTGATTGTTCAGAATGTAAAGGGACTGGAAAAGGGAATATACCATTATAATATTCTTGAACATTCACTTGAATTTATTAAAAAAGGAGATTTTAAGAATGAAATTTTTAAAGCAGGACTTTTTCAGGAGATGTTTTTATCTGCGCCTTTAATACTTGTTTATACTGCAATATTTAAAAGAACAACATATAAATATGATGATAGGGGATATAGATATATCTATATTGAAGTTGGGCATATTGCCCAGAATGTGGCACTTGAATGTGTATCACTTGGTCTTTCATCTTGTGTTATCGGTGCATTTTTTGATGATATGGTGAATAAATTGATTGGAGTTGATGGAAAAGAAGAAGGAAGTATATATATTCAAACAATCGGGAAAGCAAAGTGATATTAAATCTTATTTTGTTATTCATCTTTCCATTAGTAATTCTTTTTGGAATAATTGCTGAAAAACTTGGTATCCAGAGATTTGTATTTCATAAATATTTTGCATATCTTTTCCTTTTTCTTATTACATGGCACATTTTGAAAAAATTTAAAGTGATGAAAAATTATTTTAAAAGGAAAAAATATTTATTAATAATTTTTTATTTTTTCTTT
>JBDRZF010000184.1:0-3390 GCA_039803805.1 Caldifarciminota bacterium | reverse complement strand
ATCCTCAAATCTTGGATTATCAGAAGTTAAAATAACAATGTCTGCTATTTCTGATGCCACTTTTCCCATCAAAGGTCTTTTACTTTTATCTCTATTCCCGCCTGCTCCAAATATAACAATTAATCTTTTTGGATTTAAACTTTTTAAAGTAATTAAAACATTTCTAAGTGCATCAGGTGTATGGGCATAATCAACATAAATTTTTTTATTCTTTTCATTCTCAATTTTTTCAAGCCTTCCAGGCACACCCTTAAACTCTTTAATTCCCTCTAATATTATTTCTTTTTCAAAGCCCATTTCTTTTAGAAGGGAGAAAACTCCAAGAATATTATAAAGATTGATTTCACCGATTAATTTTGTGGATAGCGTATTTTTTTCTTTTTCATAAATTATCTCAACTTCCATAGAAAATGGAGATATGCTAATTATTCTCCCTTTATAATCACATTCTTCTTTTATTCCAAAAGATACTTTTTTAAAATTTAATTCTTTATAAAGTCTTTTACCGTATTCATCATCAATGTTTATTGAAGCAATTCCATTTTTTATATATTCAAACATTTTTTTCTTTGAAAGATAATAATCTTCCATTGTTATGTGAAAATCAAGATGGTCCTGTGTTAAATTTGTGAATATCCCACCTTCTATTTCAAAGTCATAAAATCTTTTTAATTTAAGAGCATGGGAAGTTATTTCCATTACGCACCATTTGATATTTTTTTCTTTAAATTTTTTAAATA
The DNA here is from genome assembly GCA_039803805.1 of Caldifarciminota bacterium. Taxonomy (GTDB): domain Bacteria; phylum Hydrothermota; class Hydrothermia; order Hydrothermales; family Hydrothermaceae; genus JBDRZD01. The sequence goes on along the minus strand of JBDRZF010000184.1, from coordinate 2,650 downwards.
TTTTATAAAGAATCAAAGGTGGAGGAGATGTATAACCTGTTTCTATTTTTTCTGAATTGAAGGATGAATAAAGAGTTGTTATCATTCCAACTTTTTCATTTGCTTTTTCTAATATCTCCTTTATCAAAAAAACAGAAGTAGTTTTGCCATTTGTTCCTGTTACACCGATTATTTTGAAATCAAAAGGACCATAAATTTTTTTCACAATCTTGTGAAGTGCCACCACTGTATCAGGAACAACTATAAAAGGTTTTTTTGTATCTATTTTTTTCTCACATATAAAAGCAAAGGCTCCATTTTTTTCTGCTTCTTTTACAAAATCATGTCCATCATTTTTAATTCCCTTTATACATACAAAAATTCCGCCCTTTTTAACTTCCTTTGAATTATCGTATATTTCATTTATTTCAACATCTTCAAAATTGAAAACTTCTCCTTTTACTATTTTTAAAATTTCACCCAATTTCATTTCTTGCAATTAAATTTTTTTCAAATTCTTTGAAGGGTTTTATTAAAGGGAGCATTTCCTGAACAATTTTTTTAAAATAAGGAGCAACAATTTCTGATGCAAATCTTCCCTTTTTAGGTTCATCAATCATTATATAGATTAAATATTCAGGGTCTTCTTCGGGGAAAAAACCAACAAAACTCATTATCCCTTTATCCATATCATATTTTCTCTCATAAATATCAAATTTCTGAGCAGTTCCAGTTTTACCACATAAAGAAATACCCGGAATCTTTGCATTTCTTCCTGTGCCTTCTTCTACTACCATTTTTAAAGTGTTTTTCATAATCCTTATTTCTTCATCGTTAAAAACTTTTCTTATTATTTTTGGATAATTTCTCACCTTTAATTTCTTCCCATCTATAACTTCTTTTAAAATAAAAGGTTCAAGAAGATATCCACCATTTGCTATTATTGCATAGGCAAGTGCAACCTGTAAACCATTCACAAAAACCCCCTGTCCAAAAGAAAAATTAGCCTGATAATGCTCGTCCCATTCTCTATAGTCTTTTAACTTACCACTTTCTTCTCCTGGAAAATCTACACCTGTTTTTACTCCAAAACCCATTAAAAGAGCAGTCTCATATATTTTCTTTGGGGGAAGTAATAGTGCTATTTTACTTATCCCTATATTTGATGAATATACTATAACTTCAGAAGGTAGAACTAAATTTTTCTTTCTTAAATGGGGTTCAGGATCATGAATTTCTAATCCCCTGATAACAAGAGAGCCCGGAGTAATATCAATTTGATTGAATTTCTCATACATTCTTTCTTTAATAAAAGTTGCATAAGTTACTATCTTAAATACAGAACCAGGTTCATAAAGATATGTTATAGGCAATGCTCTGTATTCAGGTAAAAAATTATTTGGAATTCTATGGGGATCAAATGATGGATATGAAGCGCATGTTAAGATTTCTCCTGTTTTTGGATTTAAGATTATAACAAATCCTCTCTTGGCATTATTTTCCTTTACACATTCTTTTAAATTTTTATAAGATATTTCCTGAAGATCAACATCTATTGTAAGCACAATATCCTTTCCATCCCCCGGTTCTTTATTTTTAAAATCAGGTAAATTTACAAGTTTCCCATTTCTCGTTCTATAAAGAACCTGAATTTCCTTTTCTCCACGAAGTATTTTATCATAATAATACTCAATTCCCTCAAGTCCCTTCCCATCTTCTCCCACAATTCCTATTAGAGGAGCACATATTTCTCCGTAAGGATATGTTCTCTTCCATTCATTTCCTTCTCTTAAAGAAGTTGCGAGAATTTTTGATTTTCTGTCATATATTGTTCCTCTTTTCCCTTTGATTATTCTTTTAATGAAAAATTGCTTTTTTGACAATTCTTTATAAAAGGCTCCTTCTTTTGAAAATTGAAAATTTATTAAATTATATATGTAAAAAATGAATGTTCCCAATATAAAAAAGTAAAATATTATTTTTCTAATTTTCATTTTAATATCCCCTTTTCTCTTGCCATTTTTTCAATACTTTCAATTTTTTCCATTTCTGTAATTTCTTTTCTAAGTTTATCAACTTCCTCTTCAATTTTCACGTATTCTTTTTTCAGTATTTTTATTTCTGTTGCTACTTTTATAATCTTCCCTCTTATATAAAGAGTTAAAAAGATAATTAAAAAAATAATTCCAATTTTAAAAATCATTTTCATATCTTTTCAGCACATCTAAGTTTAGCAGACCTTGACCTTGGATTTTCCTCAATCTCAGATATACTCGGGGTCAAAGGTTTTTTTGTTATTATTTTCATTTTCATTTCTTTAAAAAAGTTCTTAACAATCCTATCTTCAAGTGAATGGTATGAAAGACAGAGTATTCTGCCATTTATTTTTAAGAAATTATAAGCCTTAAAAAGGGCATTTTTTATTTTTTCAAGTTCATCATTTATATAAATTCTAAAAGCTTGATATACCCTTTGTTTTGTTTTTTCCCATCTTTTGTAAGGCAAAGTTTTTTCAATTATTTTATTTAAATCACTTGTTGTTTTTATTTTTTCTTTTTCTTTAAATATATAATAAGCAATTTTTCTATAAAAGGGCTCTTCACCGAATTCTTTTAATATCCTTTCAATTTCTCTTTTGCTTAACTTTTTTATTTTTTTCCATAAAGGTAAA
>JBDRZF010000183.1:0-3409 GCA_039803805.1 Caldifarciminota bacterium | reverse complement strand
CTGAACCTTTTTCTGGTATCTTATAAGGTCATCCTCTGATATTTCTTTATTATCCTTTTTAGCCTTCAATTTCTCATTTGCATCCCTTCTTATATTTCTGATAGCAACCTTTGAATCTTCCGCAAGTTTCCTGACAAGTTTTATAAGTTCCTTTCTCCTTTCCATAGATAAAGGAGGAATTGGTATTTTTAAAACATTACCTTCTATCTTCGGTGTAAGACCAAGCCCTGACTTTAAAATTGCCTTTTCTATTTCTCCTATTGCATTTTTATCCCATGGCTGTATAACAAGAAGACGAGGTTCAGGCACACTTATACCTGCTATTTGAATTAATGGAGTGGGCATTCCATAATAATCAACCATGACTCTTTCAAGAATCGCAGGTGATGCTTTCCCTGTTCTTATTCTTGAGAATTCTGTTTTTAAATTTTTTAAAGTCTTTTCCATCCTTTCCTTTGTTTCATTTAAAACTTCTTCCATCTTAAATCCTCCTGACAATTGTACCTATTTTTTCTCCTTTAAATATTTTTTCAAGATTGCCTCTTTTTGTAAAATTGAAAACAATGATCGGGAGATTATTCTCTTTACATAATGCCACTGCAGAAGCATCAAGGATTTTTAAATCTTTTTTTAAAATTTCATCATAATCTATTTCTTCATAAAATTTAGCATTTGGATTCTTTATCGGGTCTTCTGAATATATTCCATCAACTTTTGTCCCTTTTAAAAAAATATCTGCCTCTATCTCTATTGCTCTTAAGGCTGCTGCAGTATCTGTGGAAAAATAAGGATTCCCTGTTCCTGACGCAAAGATAACAATTCTTTTTTTCTCAAGATGCCTTATTGCTCTTCTTCTTATATAGGGCTCGGCAATTTGATTCATTTCAATCGCTGAAAGAACCCTTGTAGGAACCCCCATCTTTTCAAGAATGTTTTGCATTGCAAGGGAATTTATACAAGTTGCAAGCATCCCCATATAATCTCCTGTTACTCTATCTATCCCTATTTTTTCACTTTCACTTCCTCTCAATATATTACCTCCACCCACAACAATAGCAATCTCCATTTTAAGATTTTTAAAAACATTTGCAATCTCTTCGCATATAGAATAAAAAATTTCTTTAGAAAAAATTTTATCTTTTTCCCCCAGAATTTGCCCACTTATTTTAAGAAGAGCCCTTTTTATCTCCAAACCTAAATTTCACCGATTTTGAAGCGAGCAAACCTTTTTACTACAATATTCTCACCAAGTTTTGCAATATACTGTTTTATAAGGTCATAGACAGTAATATTTGGGTCTTTTATATAAGGCTGCTCTAAAAGACACACTTCTTGATAAAATTTTTCAAGCCTTCCTTGAACAATTTTTTCTATAACCTTTTCAGGCTTTCCTTCTTTCCTCGCTTGCTCCTCATATATCTTCTTTTCTCTTTCAATTATTTCCTTGGGAATATCTTCCCTCTTAACCGCAATTGGATTTGTAGCAGCCACTTGCATTGCAAGATTATGAACGAGTTCTTTAAACTCATCTGTTGAGGCAACAAAATCCGTCTCACAGTTTACTTCTATCAAAACACCGAGTTTTGCACCCGGATGAATATAAGCATCAATTCTCCCATCTTTTGCTTCTCTGTCAAGTTTCTTTTCAGCCTTTGCTATTCCTAATTTTCTTAAGATTTCTATTGCTTTTTCAATATCTCCCTCTGCCTCTACTAACGCTTTTTTACAATCCATAATCCCTGCACCAGTCCTGTCTCTAAGTTCTTTCACAAGTTTTGAATCGATATGCATTTTATCCACCCCTTTCAAATTCTTCTTTACCTTCAATTATTGTATCAGCAATTATTTTTGTAATAAATGAAATTGATTTAATCGCGTCATCATTACCAGGGATAGGATAATCAATTAAATCAGGGTCACCATTTGTATCAATAAGAGAAACAATTGGTATGGAAAGTTTTCTTGCTTCTTTTACTGCTATTTCCTCTTTTACAGGATCAATAATATAAACCATGTCAGGTAATTTATCCATATTACTTATTCCCCTCAAAAACTTATAAAGTCTTTCATATTCCTTTTCAATTTTGAGCCTTTCTTTCTTAACAAAAAGGTCTATTTTGCCTTCTGCCTTCATTCTCTCAATTTCTTTCATCTTTTCAAGTCTCCCTAAAATAGTAACAAAGTTTGTAAGGGTTCCACCAAGCCATCTTTCAACAACAAAAAAAGCACCACACCTTTTTGCTTCTTCTTCAACTATATCTTTTCCTTGCTTTTTTGTGCATACAAATAAAAATTTCCCTCCCTTTAAAGCAATCTCCTTCACTTTTTGACATGCCCGCATAAGGCATTCATAAGTTTTTGTAACATCCAGAATATGATATCCATTTCTTTTTGTATATATATAGGGTTTCATTTTGGGATTCCATTTAAAAGTCCTATGACCAAAATGAACACCTGCTTTTAAAAGGTCATCCTTTGTAATATTCTGCAAACTTCTAACGCTTAGAGTACTGATGAGCCCTTCTTCTTTTGGTAAGTCCATATTTCATCCTCTCTTTTTCTCTTGGATCTCTTGTTAAAAGTCCATGTGTTTTTAAAACCTTCCTAAAACCTTCATTGTAAAGAATTAATGCACGAGCAATAGCAAGCCTTAAAGCCTGTGCTTGGGCGGAAAGTCCACCACCATCTGCTTTTGCTATTACATCAAACTCCCCTTCTTTTTGTAAAATTCTAAAAGGTTCTCTTAAATAAAAAATTAAATCTTGTCTTTTAAAATATTCTAAGGCATTTTTACCATTCACTATTATATTTCCACTTCCTTTTCTCAATCTTATCCTTACCCTTGCGCACTTTCTACTTCCAGTAGCAAAATATATTTCATTCATAAAACCTCCTCAGGTTCTATTTTTAAAGGATTCTGAGCTATATGAGGATGGTTTTCTCCAGCATAAATTTTCAATCTTTTAAGCATTTTTCTCCCCAATTTATTTTTAGGGAGCATCCTCTTTACAGCAAGATATATTATATTTTCAGGCTTTTTAATTCTCATTCTTTCAAAAGAAATTTCTTTTAAACCTCCTGGATAAAAAGAATGAAAATAATAAATCTTCTTTTTTTCTTTATTTCCGGTTACTTTCACCTTATCAGAATTTATAACAACAACATAGTCTCCAACATCTATATGCGGTGAATAAATGGGTTTTCTTTTTCCCATTAAAATTATTTCAATTCTTGAGGCAAGTCTTCCTAAAATCTTATCCTTTGCGTCAATTAAATACCATTTTCTATCTTTTTCTTCTATTTTTTTAAACACTGTAATATCACTTTTCATTCCATTTCCTCAAATTTTAAAAATCAAATAAAAATTGAGTTTTAAATTATATTAAAAAAAGAAATTTTTTGTCAAATA
>JBDRZF010000182.1:0-3410 GCA_039803805.1 Caldifarciminota bacterium | reverse complement strand
AGAAGTCTTTATGAAAAAAGATTGGATTATAAATGGAATAAAATTGAATTTTTTGGCAAAAGGAAAGAGAAGGATTTTTTATTTGAAAAAAGGATAAAGATCTTAAATAAAAAACTTTTTTTATCTTTTTCATTAAAATCAAAAAAGGAAAGTGAGTTTTATCCATTTTTTGAAATAAAATTCTTTACCAAAGGAAAACCCTTTGAATATTCTATAAGTTATATGGAGAATGAAGAAATGAAAGAAATGCCCCTTTTCTCTTACCCCTTTTTTGGTGGATGGACACATATCCGTGAATTGGGAATTGTAAAAAAAATAATTGTGGAAAATAATAGAAGTAAAATAAAAATAAAACCTGAAATAAGAAAACTCATAAATTTTGATTTTGGATATGGAATTGACTATTTTTATTTTAGGTTGTTTTACAAAAAATTTAAAAAAATTTTTAATGCAAAAATTATAGTGTCATGCTAACATTTGGATTTGAATGGGAAATATTTGTTTTGAATACAAAACTTCTTCCCCTTCAAAGGGAAGAAACTCTTAATATTGCCTATAATTTAAGAAAAAAGATAAGGGGAACTCGTACAGGATGTGATTTTATGATTTATTTTCCATCACCAATACTTGAAATAAGAAGTGGAATAATGAAGAGTTTAAGAGAAAGTGAGGAAATTTTAGAGAAAATTTTTGAAGAGATTAAAAAATTAAGGAAAAATAATTTGATATTTTTATTTTCAGGAACATATCCATTTTCAGGTGATACTGCTGGTTTTCATGTTCATATTGGAAGTTTTTATTCCTTTAAAGAGTCTTTTGAATATGAAAGAAGTTTGATAAATTATATTCCTTTACTTGGTGCAATTTCTGCAAATAGTTCTATATATACAAAATATATATATGGAAATTATAAAAGTTACAGGATTTTGCTTCAGGCATGGTGGGCATCAAGACCAAATAGATATGAAATTGAGGAGAAAAGGTTTTTTGAATGGGGAACAGATTTAAATAATAAATTAATATACAAGCCGACAATTGAAATAAGGATAGGTGATGCACCAATTTTTAAGGATTTCATAATGGATTATTTATTTCTCTGCCTTGGTTTTTTCCTTTTAAATGATGAAAAATTTAATGAAAAAAGATATAGGGAATATTTAATAAATAGATTGATAATAGCAAAAAATGGATTGCAGTCAAAAATATTATGGAATGGAAAAGAAGAAAATATTGATGATGTTTTGTTAAATAAAATTTCAAAAATAGAGGATAAACTTTCAAAAAAATTCAATTATAAATTTAAGATAGTGCCAGAGATGATAGAGAAAAGGAAAAATATGGCTGATTTTTCTTATGAAATTTTTAAAAAAGAGAATATGGATATCTTAAATTATATTTTAAGAGTAAATGATGCCTTTTTTGAAAATGGTTTTTTAAATTATTTAAGAAATTCAAAAAAACTTGAAATTTTAAAATCTCCAACACCTGAAGAAATATTTTTTGAATTTACAAAAGGTAAAAGCACTTTATGGAGATTATCAGAGATTTCAAAATTGCCTCTTCTTGAAATTGAAAAAATAATAGAAAATTTAAAAAAGAAGAGAAAAATAAAAATTTTTAAAGACAAAATTTATGGAATTTTGATTTCAAGAAATGATTAAATTAATTTTGTTTTTTTCTTTAATAACTCCTGAAAAATTTTTGAATTTCCTTGAAAAAGAACTTCAAAAAAATTTTGAGGAATTAAATAAAAAGGATTTAAAACCCTATTATATGCAATACCAGTTGATTTTTGAAGAAAGAAAGGAAATTGAGGCATCCTTCGGAAACATAATAAATGAATATGAAAATAAAAAGGGATATATTGATTCAAAAATTAGAATTGGTGATTATAATTTTGATAGTTCAATATATCCTGATGAACTTTATTTTGGAGGGGAAGAGGAAGGTGTAATATCATATATTTTAAGGGATTTGAAAATCCCTTTTTATGAAGATACTTCAATCAAAGAAATTCTTAAAAAGATCAGTTTGAGAAGTTATCAGATTTCAAAGGTAAGGTATCTTGAAAAAAAGGGTAAAATAATTCAGGAAGTCAGGGAGGATACACTTCCCTGTTTTACAAAAGAGGCTCCTGAAATTTATATTGATTTTAAAAAAGAAAAAAATATAAATGAAGAAAAAATTAAAAAAATTATAAAAGAAATCTCAGAAATTTTTAAAGGGGAAAGGGAGATTATTTCTTCCTCTGTTCTTTATACTTCTATAAAAAACAGAAAGTATTTTGTTGATACAGAAAAAAGAAAAATATTTGAAAAGAGAAATTATAATTACATTTATATATATGCAGAGACAAAAACAGATGATGGAATGTGGGTATCAGATTTTGAAACAATTTTTTTCTTTGATGAAAAGGATTTGCCCTCTTATGATTCCTTAATTTTTTTAACAAAAAAGATTATAGAGAATGTCAAGAATTTAAAATATGCAAAAATTCAGGAAGCCTATAAAGGTCCTGTTTTAATAAAATCACCTGCATCAGGTGTTTTCTTTCATGAAATTTTAGGGCATAGACTTGAGGGGCATAGGCAAAGGTCTCGTGTTGAAGGAGAAATTTTTAAAGAAAAAATAGGTGAAAAAATATTAGAGGATTTTATAAATGTTTATGATGCTCCTGATTTAAAATATTATAAAAATTTTCCCTTAAGCGGTTTTTATAATTTTGATGAAGAAGGGATAAGAGGTAAAAAAGTAATTTTAATAGAGAAAGGAATTTTAAAAAATCTTTTACTTTCAAGAAGACCTGTCCTTAATTTTAAAAATTCAAATGGACATGCAAGGGCTTCCCCATTTTATCTTTCTTCCTCATTTAATCCTCCTGTGCCAAGACAGGGAAATTTAATAATTGAAAATTTGCGTCCTGTAAGTTTTGATTCTTTAAAGAAAATTTTAATTTCAGAATGTATAAGCCAAAATAAAGATTATGGGATAATAATTGAAAAAATAAGGGAAGGAAGAACACAGACAACAAAGTTCACACTTGAAACTTTTGAATCAGAACCAGTTGTTGCAAAAAGGATATATTTAGATGGTAAAGAAGAATATATAAGAGGTATCAGGTTTGGGGGAACACCTTTAATCTCTTTAAAAAATATAATACTCCTTGGTGATGACCAAAAAGTTTATAATGGATTCTGTAATGCTGAATCAGGAAGTATTCCTGTTGGCATTGTTTCACCTTCTGTTTTAATAAGAGAAATTGAACTTGCAAAGAAAGAGAAAAGTTTTTTAAAACCACCCTCTTTACCAAGACCATGAAATTTTTAATTTTATTTTTTATAATAAGTGGCATAAGAGATATTTTAAAGAAGGAAATTGAAAAAAATTTTAAATATTTGAATGAAAATTTT
>JBDRZF010000181.1:0-3422 GCA_039803805.1 Caldifarciminota bacterium | reverse complement strand
ATGTGGAATTGGACTCCTAAAAAAAAGGGGTGTTCTTTTGATTCAATTGCCTCAATTATTCCATCCTTTGCTTTTGCTGATACAAATAAATTCTTTCCAACCTTTTTAATTGCCTGATGATGAAAACTATTCACCATAATTTTTTCTTTTTTAAAAACTTCATATAAAATGCTATCCTTTTCTATAATTATTGTATGGGTTGGTTCATTCGCAGGTGCACTCTGATAGTGTTCTATTTTCCCTTTTATATCCTGTATTAAACTTCCACCCATTGCAACATTTATAACCTGGCATCCCCTGCATATTCCGAAAACAGGAATTTTCCTTTTAAAACATTCCCTTATAAGTTTTATTTCAAAAACATCTCTTTCAGGTAATGTAAGTTTTGTAAACTCTGGTTCCTCCTTAAAAAACTTTGGCAATACATCTCCCCCACCAGATAAAAGAATTCCATTAATTTTTGAAATTATTTCTTCAATATCATTTTTTAAATATGGAATAATAACAGGAATTCCACCTGCTTTTTTTATTGCTTTTACATACTCTTCATTTAAAAAGAATTTTCCAGATACATTTGAAAAAGAGGGTGTTATACCTATCAAAGGCTTTTTCATTTGTTAAATTATAATGTAGAAGAATATAAGAACACAATTTGAATTTTTTGATTTTTAAATGTATAATTATTATCTTATGAAAGATTATTTAACACCAAAAGAGATTGTAAGAGAACTTGATAAATATATTGTAGGGCAGGAAAAGGCAAAAAGGGTTGTTGCTATTGCATTAAGGAATAGATGGAGAAGAAAAAAGGTTGAAGGAAAATTGAAAGAAGAAATTTTCCCATCAAATATTCTTATGATAGGTCCAACAGGTGTTGGGAAAACCGAAATTTCAAGAAGGCTTGCACAACTCACAAAAGCACCATTTCTAAAAGTTGAAGCAACAAAATTTACAGAGGTTGGATATGTAGGGAGAGATGTTGAAAGTATGGTAAGGGATCTTGTGGAAATTTCGGTTAATATGGTAAGGGAGGAAAGGACAAAGGAAGTTGAAGAAAAAGCAAAAGAAATGGCTGATGAAAGAATTCTTGATGTCCTTGTTCCCTCTTCCCATTTCCCATATGATCATCTTGCTGAAACAAGAGAAAAATATAAAAGGATGCTTAAAGATGGTGTCCTTGAAGAAAAGGAAATAGAAATAGAGGTTGAGAAAAAGTTTTTACCTTTTATTGAGGTGGTTTCATCACAGGGAGTTGAGGCAATGAATCTTGATATTCCACCTGAACTTGAAGATATTTTCCCAAAGAAAAAACAAAAGAAAAGGATGAAAATAAAGGATGCGAGAAGATATTTTTTTCAAGAGGAGGCGAAGAAATTGATAAATATGGATGAGGTGATTCAGGAGGCTTTAAGAAGGGCACAGGAGGATGGAATAATATTCATAGATGAAATAGATAAAATAGTTAGTAAGGGTGAAACTTTTGGACCTGATGTATCAAGGGAAGGAGTTCAAAGGGATTTGCTTCCTGTTGTTGAAGGTACAACTGTTGTTACAAAATATGGGGTTGTGAAAACTGATCATATTTTATTTATTGCAGCAGGTGCCTTTTCAAGGTCAAGACCATCAGATTTAATTCCTGAACTTCAGGGAAGATTTCCTATAAGAGTTGAACTTGATCCTTTAACATCTTCTGATTTTAAAAGAATTTTAGTTGAACCAGAGAATTCCTTAGTAAAACAATTTCAAGCATTATTTAAATCGGAAGGGTTTGAGTTAATATTTGAAGATGATGCTCTTGATTTAATTGCCCATTATGCATATCTTGCAAATCAAAAAACAGAAGATATAGGTGCAAGAAGATTACATACAATAATGAATCTTCTCTTAGAAGAGCCTCTTTTTGAACTTCCCGACCTTGAGGAAAATCCATTTATTGTTACAAAGAAATTTGTTGAGGAGAAACTTTCAAAAATTGTTGAAGATGTTGAATTATCAAGATATATATTATGAAAATTAGAAGACCTTATGTTGCAGGAAGTTTTTATCCAGGAAATAAGGATAAACTTAAAAAAATGATTGAGGATTTTTTAAATAATGTAAAAGAATATAAAAGGAGAAAAAACTTTTTTGCCTTTATTTCTCCCCATGCAGGTTATCCTTACTCAGGTCAGGTTGCTGCTTGGGTTTATAATGAGATTGAGGAAATAAAGGATGTAAATAAGATAATTTTACTTGGGGTTTCCCATAATGCCATTTTTGATTATGCAGCAATTGATGGAAATGATGAATGGGAGACACCGCTTGGGAAAATTTTATGTGATAAAGAAATTATTGAAGAACTTCTGAAAGAAAAAATTTTTAAAATTGATTCCTCATACCATGATATAGAGCATTCCCTTGAAGTTCAGGTTCCTTTTATTCAAGTTGTTAAAAAAGATGCTAAAATTGTTCCTATTCTTATTGGAAGTTCAAATTTAAATTTTTTAAGAAAAGTTGCAGATAAACTTTTTGAAATTTATAACAAAGATAAATTCATACTAATAGCAAGTTCTGATATGTATCATGGATATTCCTATGAAGAATGTGTTAATTACGATGAAAGGACAAGAAATATTATACTTGAAATAGACCATGAAAAGTTTTATAAAGCAATTGATAAAGAAGTAATGGCATGCGGTGCATATGCAATCACAGTTTTATTAAGATTTTGTGAACTTTTAAAAGATGTTAAAGGAGAAGTTCTTGAGCAGACAAATTCTGCTCGTGTAACTTATTCTTATCATGGTTATGTTGTTGGTTATCTTTCTATGGGTTTTTATAAATGAAAGAACTTTCTGATTTTTCTTTATATATTGAGAATTTTTTAAAAAAAATTCAGCAAAATTCTTATAGAATATTTGAAATTTCAGAAAATTTACAAAGGGATTGGTTTGTATTTAAAGATGAGTTGTATTTAATAGAGAATAAAATTTATGAAACTGAAAAAATTTTTGATGAGTTTGTTTCTCGTATGAATCTAATTTTTGAAGACATAAGTTTTCTTTTGGCAAAATTAGAAGAATTCAGTGGATTTCTTAAAGAAAAGTATCATCAACTTATAATTGTTATAAATTCATTAAAAAAAATAGAAAAATTGGGTAATGATTTAATAAATGTTTTTGAAGATATATTTTTTGCTTCAAGAAATGTTGAAATAAAGGCATATCACCTTGGTGAAGAGGGAAAGGGTTTAGAGGTTGTTGCTCAGGAACTCTCAAAACTTACAGGTAAAGCAAAAGTAAAAATAGATGAGTTCAAGGTTTATCTTTTAAATCTTAAGGAATATTATGAAAATTCAGAGAGGATTTCTTCTGGATTTATTGAGGAAATAGATTATATTATGTCAAAGAGAATATTTTTTAATCAGGTTTTTGAAAGTATAA
>JBDRZF010000180.1:0-3429 GCA_039803805.1 Caldifarciminota bacterium | reverse complement strand
TATAATCTTCTTCCCTTTGTTGATACTGCAATAATAAACTATTCAGGAATTAATTCAAAGGGCGAAGTAAGGATTTATTTTTATAATTCCAGTTTAAAAAAAGAGGGGACAGGCTTTTCAAATTTTTCATTGAATGGTGCCTTTGTTGAAAATGTTGAATTTATTCCACCACTTTTAATTGATACTCCCTTTCATTATGTGAAATCAATAATAAAATCAGTTAGAAACATAGATACAATTTTCCTTTTATGGAATTATGGTGATTCAATTTCAAATCCTGTTTTTATTAACCTTGAAAGAATTCATGATACATTTTTAACACAAATTCCAATAGGTCCCCTTTATCCCGGTAATAATTTCTCTATTTGCTTTTATATAAAAGATACATCAGGGATTATATTTTATACAGATACATTCACATATAAAGTTCCCGAGTTGGCAGATCTTAAAGGAGGTAAGATAAGTATATTGCCCTTTATAAAGGATAAAAATTTAAAACTTGTATTTCCAATAATAAATGATGGTGAAAGGGATGCCGAAAATTTTAAGTATATTTTTAAAATAATAAAAAATGATGATACTATTTTTTCAAGAATTGATAGTATGAGTTTAAAGGCTTCTTTTAATGATACTTTATTTTTAGACTTAAAAGATTTTATTTATTTTGGCAAATTAAAAATTTATTATAATCTGGATTTTGATAATAAAATTCCTGAATCAAACGAGAATAACAATTCTTCAATTATAGAGATTGAAAATCCTTATATATTTGTTAAAGACTCAACAGAATGGATAAGTTTTGAGGATTCTTCTTATTTTAAGATAAGGAGTGACACAGGTATTTTTGAGTTTAAAATAAGAAAAGATTTTTTAAAAAATCCGGGGATATATTTTATAGATACTCTTTCAGGAATAATTATAGAAAATTTGATGAATAAAAAAGATTTTGAAATATTATTTAAGATTCATTCAATTTCTGATACAACTTTTCTTTTTATCTTTTCAAAGAATGACTCATTATGGCATAAGATTGAAGGAATTGATGGTAATGATTTTTCCTTGTGGAGAATAGAGGAATCGGGTATATTTTCCTTTGGTTATATTAAGGATAAAAGAGGTCCTTTAATAAAATGTCTTTTAAATGGGGAAGAAATTGAAGAGAATGCAAAGATTAAAAAGGGGATGAGTCTTGATTTCATTTTTTCTGATTCAAGTGGCATTGACCTTTTTTATAAAAAGCCAGAAATACTTTTAGACGGAATAGATATATTTGATAGTTTGAATTTTAATAAAGGAATTCAAAACCCAAAGATGATTTCCTCAAGTTATAAATTAAAGAATCTGAAAGAAGGGACACATACCCTTGAAATTAAAATTTATGATTGTCTTGGCAATCTTTCTTCAAAAACAATTTCCTTCTTTATATTTGAACCCTTTGATATAATATTAAAAGGAATTTATCCAAATCCTGCAAGAAAAGATAGGGTTGTTATTGCCTTTGAGAATACAAAGGAACTTGAGTCAATAAAAATAAAAATTCTTACAGTTTCAGGAAGAGAAATTTATGAATTTGACCCTTATCAAGATCCTATAAGACCGCCCCTTACAAGAAAGGGAATTCACTGGGTTGAATGGTTTTTAAATGATAAATTTGGTAATAAAGTTTCAAATGGTGTTTATATTCTTTATATAGAAGGAAAATGGGGAAATAAAGTAAAAAGAATAATTGAAAAGATTGCTGTTTTAAGATGAAAAAAATAGATTTTAAAGATATTTATAAAATTGTTGAAGTTTTAAGAAAAAAGTGTCCATGGGATAAGGTTCAAACATTAAATTCAATGAAAAAAGAACTTCTTGAAGAAGTTTATGAGATACATGATGCAATAAATAAAAAGGATTATGAAAAAATTAAAGAAGAAATAGGGGATGCTATTTTGAGTTTATTTTTAATGATAAAAATAGGGGACGAAAAGGGATACTTTAAAAAGGAAAAACTTCTTAAAGATTTAAAGGAAAAAATAATAAGGAAACATCCCCATGTTTTTAAGAATGTTAAATTTAAAAATAAAAGGGAATTTTTAAAATACTGGGAATCAGAGAAAAAAGAAGAAGATTTGAATATTACGATGCCTTCCTTGCTTTTATGTGAAAAGATTTTAAAAAGGATGAAAAGATTAGGTAAAAAAATAAATAAAAAAGATATTGAGAAAAAAATTTTTGAGATAATTAGAAAGAAAAAATTTAATAAGGAGTCTCTTTCCGCCCTTCTTTTTTACTCCTCTATTCTTTTAACCCTTAAGGGTTATTCACCAGAAGAAATTTTAAAGGAAAAATTTTTGAGTCTTAAATAAAGGAGAAAAAAAACTATGAAACTTGAAAATAAAAAAGAGATTTCTATGGAAATTAGAGGTTTTAAAGGTAATAAAAAGAAAACAAGAGAGAGTAAAATTAAAAAAATTATGATTGTAAAAAATATATAATTTATTTCTTTTATTGCAAAGAATGCTCTTGATAAAAGTCTTATCATTAAATAAATTGAAATTATTATTGAAATTAAAACAAAGTCACTCTTTTGGAATTTATAACCCTTGCCAAAAAATATTTGCCATAAGGAAGGTAAAATTGTAAAAGATAAGATAAGTAATAAAAGAAGAGTAAGAATTATGAGAAATCCGGTCAATTTGATGTATTTGTAAAATTTTTCTTTTTTTTCTAAAGAAAGAACATAACTTAGATTTGGAAGCAAAGGAATGAATATTCCCGTAAAAAGGGTTTTTATTCCAAGAAAAAATGTTAAAATTGCACTTAATGTTCCTATATCTCCATAGGGCGCGTTTTTTATTCTCATTAAAATTATTCCGATATAAAAATAACTTTCAAGAATTGAATTTACACTTGACATCATCAGGGGATTTTTTGGAAGGATTATTTCTTTAAAATTGAATGAAAGATAAAAAGGGGTAAGTCTTTTTAAAAGATAAAGGGTTAAGGGAAATGTTAAAAATACAGAAATTAAATAGGAAATTTCAAAATGGATTAATTTACTTTCCTTTAAATAAAAATATAATCCTGAAATTAATATCAATATTCCAAAAGATAGATTTGAAATTGCAACATAACTTATTTTTCTGAATCCAAGGAGTGCCCCTCTTAAAAAAATTACATATTAAAATAACTTTTTACATTTTACATTGTTGTTATTTAAAAATATTCACATTATTAATTATTTATATTTTTACACTTTTTTTAATTTTTTCATAGAGTGTCCAAAAACAACATATCGTCGCAAATAATCCACAAAATATTCTTTTGCTTTTTTGAATTCGCGATTTTTAATATATAATTTTATCAAACGATAATATAAATCGCGTATTGATTTTTTTATGTCACTATTATCTTTTACTCTATCGTAAAATTGCGTATAATTTT
>JBDRZF010000179.1:0-3438 GCA_039803805.1 Caldifarciminota bacterium | reverse complement strand
TGGCCACTCACTTTATCAGCAGGAAAAAATAAAAGAAAAAGGAAATATTTATAAATTTGGATTTTCTGCTATTTATCATAATTTTACCCCTTATTTTTATATTTTTGGGGTTTCACCAGATTACAACAATCAGAATGGATATCTTCAAAAGGATGATTTTTTAAAAATAACACCGGGAATCACATGGACATCCTTCATTAATAAATTTATTTTTAATTTTATATCTACAGAATTTTCATATTCCGCAAATTCTGATTACAAAAGAAATTACAAAAATGACAGTACCTCAATTTCTCTTCAACTTTCATTAAAAAGAAGAACACAAATTTTAACATATTTTTCATATTTTTCTCGAAATTTGTATGGATTTTATTTAAAAGATCTTAAAATGTTTACAACTACATTGCTTTCTTCGCCATTTGACTTTTATTCCTTAACTTTTTTTATTTCCACTGGAAATGGTATAAATTATTTTACTTTTCCACCTGAAAAAGCAAATATTTACTATATTGGGATAAAGAATGAATTCTCATTTACAAAAAAAACTTTAGTTTCTTTAGAATTTAAAAAATATGCACTTTATAATTTAGCATCCCAGAATACTTATTTTCTAAGATTTCTTTACACCTTTACTAATTTCTTTTCTTTTCGCTTTATTTATTCCTATGATGGTGAAAATAATGGCATATACCCTTTATTTACCTATCAAATTACCCCCTATGACCTTTTCTTTTTAGGTGGAAGTACAAGTGGAAAATTTTATGAGAAATTTAAAAAATGGGATAAAGTAATTTTTATTAAACTGCAAAAAGTATTTAGTTTTTAAATAAATAATAAAATTGTAAAAGAGTAAGATGGAAACAGTATTGTAACAATCTTAAAAATGAAAATTCTTGAGATTGTAAATCTTTCAAAATCTTTTAAAAAGAATATTGTGCTTAAAAATGTTAATCTTGAAGTTTTTGAAAACGAAACATTTGGTTTAATTGGTAAAAATGCCTCGGGCAAGAGCACAATTATAAATATTATATGTGGTCTTATCAAAAAAGATAAGGGGAAAATATATTTTTTGGGTAAAGAAATTTCTTATCCTGATATTTTTTTAAAAATGAGCATTGTAAGGGAAAATCCCTCCTTTTATCCCCATCTTTCTTTAAAAGAAAATTATAGAATTTTTTCGGAAATATATGGAAATAAAGAAAATTATGAAATAATTGAAAAACTTAAACTTTCCGAATTTCTTAAAAATAAAATGAGCACAACATCAAGGGGAACAAGGCAGAAGCTTGCCCTTGCTTTAACTTTATGGAGTGAAAAAGAATTTTATATTCTTGATGAACCTTTTGAACATATTGACCCCGAAACAAGAATTTTAATTTATGATAGAATAAAAGAGATTAAAAAAAATGGTAAAAGTTTACTTATAACAACCCATAGAAAAGAGGATATAGATTTATTTGACAGGATAGGAGTTTTAGAAAATGGGGAAATTGTTTTTACAGGGAAAAAGGAAGATAAAAAGGTTAAGGAGTTTTTTGAAAATGAAACTTTTGAAATTTGAAATTGTAAAATTTTTAAAAGATAGAAGGTTTATAATTTTAACTATAATAGTAGGAATTTTTTCATTTCTTTCTGGTTATATTTTATATTTGATCTCACCATTAAAAGATAAACCATCAGGTTTTTTAATGCTTTCAAACTCATTAAATTTTATTTATTATTTTTTGAGTATATTTGCTCTTGTTTTTGGAGTGCTCACATTCTCAATAGAATTTGAAAATGGGACAGTGCATATGATTTTACTGGGAAAATATTCAAGATTCAAAATTATAATAAACAAAATGATAAATTTATTTATAATAAATATTTTTCTTCTTTTTATTTCCTTTATCTCTATAATAATTTGTGGCTTAATATTTTCAAAATTTGAAGGGATTATAATTCAGGGGTATGTTTTAAAAACTTCTCTTTCTTTATGGCTTTACACAATTCTAACATTTTTTCTTATTTTAATTTCCCTTTATACATATAGTTTAATGGGAATTTTTTTAAGCATAATTACAAAAAGTGTTCTTCCATCAATTTTACTTTCAATTTCTCTTTATTTCCTTTTTAATATTCTTTCAATATTTCCAAAAATTCAAAATTTTCTTTTCCCCTATTATTTAAATTCAGCAATTGAATTTTTTTCAAAAATAACAAAGGGAATTGATATTTCATATTTTCCATTTTTACTTCATTTTTTTCTATCAAATTTTATTTATATTTTTTTATTTTCATTTTTAAACATTTTTTTATTTGAAAGGATAGAACTATGATAGTATTAATTTTATTCTCTTTATATAGTTTTTCATTTAAAATAAATTTGGAGACAAGATTTGCCTTTTCAAAAGATCTTGATGGAGACGGGAAAAAAGAAATTATATTTTTACATCCTGACAAAAAATTATCAATATTCTCTAATTCAGAA
Organism: Caldifarciminota bacterium; assembly: GCA_039803805.1. Taxonomy (GTDB): domain Bacteria; phylum Hydrothermota; class Hydrothermia; order Hydrothermales; family Hydrothermaceae; genus JBDRZD01. The sequence goes on along the minus strand of JBDRZF010000179.1, from coordinate 968 downwards.
AAGGGATTTATTGAAATTTTAAAAGGTGTTGAAATTTCAAAAGAAGGATGTATAATAGATTTTGGAGATTTTTATCCCGAGGAGAAAGGAGAGGAGATAATAATTGCAAAATCAAACGGAATCGATATTTTCAAATTTAATAAGAATATTTCTTTGATAAATTCATTCAATTTTCAAAATTCACCGATTTATTCAACAAATAAAGTTCTAAGGAAAGGTAAAATACTTTATAAAGAAAATTTAATATTTTTTTATCCTGATAAAGGAATTTTAATAAATAAAAATGGGAATTTTGATACCATAAAAGTTTTGACTGAAATTGATGTTTCAACTTCAGATGATAAAGGTGATTATGGAATCCCCAAAAAATCTTCATTAAACACTCTTTATATTTTACCACTTTTATTTTTTGAAGATATAAATGGAGATGGAGAAGAGGACTTAATTGAATATTCAAAAGATTCTCTATTCATCTTTTTTAAAAAAGGCAAGAAATTTTCAAAATCAAGGGATATGGTGATTGACCTTTCTTTTTTAAAGGGAGAAGGAAAGATTCCTTTACCACCAAAGGATATTATTGTAACTGATATAAACAATGATAAAAGGGCAGACCTTTTGCTTACAAAATTAGGTGAAATATTTTTTGGAACAAAATCAATAATTTATTTCTTTTTAAATCAAAATGGTGGATTTAAAAATACTCCAGACCAGGTTATAATTTCTGAATCCTCTTTCCCGGATGTTAAAGTTCTTGACTTAAATAATGATGGTAATGTGGATTTGATAACAAATATGACTCCTCTCAACATATGGACAATAATAAAACTTTTATTAACAAAAAAAGAAGAGATTACTTATGGATTCTATCTTTTTAAAAATTCCTCCTTTTCAAAAACACCCGATTTCACTAAAAAATTGACTCTAAGAATAGATATTCAAAAAGAAGAAAGCGAGGGAGAGATTGAGAT
>JBDRZF010000178.1:0-3440 GCA_039803805.1 Caldifarciminota bacterium | reverse complement strand
TATAATAGGGATACTTATCACAATTTCAATACCAAATCTTATAAGAGTAGTGAGAAGGGCACAGGAGGCTTCTCTCAAAAAACATGCATACCTTACACATACTCTGTGAAGAATATTCAACAATGACCCATGGAATTTATCCTGGTGGAATAGATACAAAGATTTCACAAATAATTGAAAATCCACCAGAGGAAATTTCTGAAATATCAATAGCAGGAGGTGCAAGAGTTCCTCCTTTCCCTCAAAATGCTTTAATAAAACCACATATGAATTTTAAAAACCCTTTCACTTCTTCTGAAAAAGCAATTGACAATTTATTTACAGGCCCTCCTGCAGTCCCACCTTCAGGATGTGTTTATTATACCGGATATAAAATTGATGGGAGTATAGCAAATGAAGGAGAACCTGCATTTTCTTATAAAATAACAGGATTTGGTCATTCATCTCCAATAGGCCTTGTTCTTCCTTAATGAAAAGAATAATTGCAATTTCTTTAAACAATTTTAAAGAATCTGTAAGACAAAGAATATTTATAATAATAATAATTTTTGGGATACTCCTTTTAATAACCTCTTTTTTCCTTTTCCCACTTTCTGTTGGTGAGCAATCAAAAATTATAAGGGATTTTGGTCTTTCAATAATAACATTTTTAAATATAGTAATTCTTATAATAACAGGCGGGACACTCATATACAAAGAAATTGAAAAGAGAACAATTTATATAACTTTAAGTGCTCCTGTAAGAAGAAATGAAGTGATAATAGGAAAATTTATAGGACTTTTTTTAGTAATTCTAATAAATTTAATTAGTATGAGCATTTTACATCAAATTTTAATATTCTTTACAGATAAAAAATTTGACCCTCAAATTCTTATTTCTCTTTTCCCATTTTTATTTGAAATATCAATAATGATTGCCTTAATGATCCTTTTCTCAAGTTTTTCCTCTTATCTTTTTTCCTCTTTTATGGGTGCAATAATTTATCTAATAGGGCATAGTATAGAATCATTAAAGGAATTTGCAGAAATTTCAAAATCAACTTTTTTAAAAATAATATCTTATATTTTTTATTATTTACTTCCAAACTTAGAAATTTTTAATATAAAGAATGAAGTAGTTTATAAAAATTTGCCCTCTTTAAATTACTTTTTATTTTCAACATCTTATGGAATAGCATATACAATTTTCCTTTTAATTTTATCAATTATAATCTTTGAAAAAAGGGAATTTAAGTGAAAAAAATATTTTATTTAACAATTTTTTTAATTCTTATTGTAAATTTAAATTACAGACTTGAAGAAATAAGAAAACCAGAGGAAAAGGCAGAGGAAATTCTTTATTTACCAAAAGGTAAAATTTTAAGATTTTTATCCTTTGGACATAACTTATCCTTTGCAGATTTTTTATGGCTTAATTTCATTCAATATTATGGACATCATCTTCAAACAGATAAAAAATTCCTGTATGTTTTTGAAATAATTGATTTATTAACAGAACTTGATAAAAAATTTCTTCATGCCTATACTTTTGGCTCTGTGATTTTAGCACACGACTGTAAAGATAAATTTAAATCTGAAAAACTTATTAAAAAGGGATTATATAATAACCCAGAAAGATGGGAATACCCTTGGTGGCTTGGATTTTTGAATTATGCTTTTTTTAAAGATTATGAAAAAGCAGGAAGATATTTCAGATTATCTTCATTAAAACCTGATGCGCCTGAAAGTGCTTATAGATGGGCTGCTTTTATCTATTACAAAAAATTAAAAAAACTTGAAATATCACTCCTTTTATGGGATGAACTTTACAGAAAGGCAAAAAATGAATTTGAAAAAAATATTGCAAAAAGTTATGTTTTATCAACATTACATAAGATTCATTTAAGGGATTTGAATAAAGCCTTAAAAAAATTTTATGAAAATGAGAAAAGGATGCCAGAAAATTTGGAAGAGATGATTATCAAAAAATATATAGATTCAATACCAAAGGATCCATTTGGTGGGAAATATTATATTAAAGATAGTGTTATAATAAGCACAAAAACACCAAAAATTTTTATACCTGAAATTAAAGAACTCTTTTAATTGAAGAATCTATATTTAAATATATACCATAGGGCTTTAAAGCCGTCTTTCCATTTTATCTTTTTCCCTTCCTTATAAGTTCTTCCATAATAATTTATAGCAGTCTCATATATTCTCCACCTTTTTTGCTTTGCAACTTTAACAGTAAATTCAACTTCAAATCCAAAATCATTCTGCTTTAAATTTATTGAATTTAATACCTCTCTTTTAAACATCTTATAGCAAACTTCAATATCTGAAAGGGTTATATCACATAAAAAGTTTATTAAAAAGGAAATCAACTTATTTCCAAGAAAATGGTGAAAATAAAGACATCTATGGGGTTTTCCATAAAACCTTGAACCATAAACAATATCTGCTTTATCTTCTAAAATAAGTCTTAACATCTCGTTCCAATCATTTGGGTCATATTCTAAATCTGCATCCTGAATAACTATTATATCACCTGAACAGGTTTCAAAACCTTTTCTAAGTGCTGCACCCTTACCCATATTTTTTTCCTGAAACACTATTTTTAAATATTTTTTCTCTTCTTTTAATCTATTTAGAATTTCCCTTGTCCCATCATTTGAACCATCATCAACTATAACAATCTCTTTTTCAACAGGATAATTGAGTTTGACATTCTCAACCATTTCTATAACCTTTTCTATATAATCCTTTTCATTATAAACAGGAATTACAATTGATAATTTCAAGAAAGAAACCCCTTAAATATCAAGAACTTGAACTTTCTTTGCATTTTCCTCAATGAATTTTCTTCTTGGTTCAACCTTATCACCCATTAAAATTGAAAAAAGTCTATCAGCCTGTGCAGCATCTTCAAGAGTTACTTTCTTCAAAATTCTTTTTTCAGGATTCATTGTTGTTTCCCATAATTGCTCTGGGTTCATTTCACCAAGCCCTTTAAACCTTTGAACAATTACACCTTTATCCCCAATTTTCTTTAAAGTTTCTTCAAGTTCTTCTTCTGTATAAACATAATAAACATTTTTACCTTTTTGAATTCTATAAAGAGGTGGCTGGGCTATATAAAGATAACCTGCCTCTATTAATGGTCTTAAATATCTATAGAAAAGTGTTAAAAGAAGGGTTCTTATATGGGAACCATCAACATCTGCATCAGTCATTATTATTATCTTATGATACCTTGCCTTTGAAATGTCTTGCTCCTCTTCTTCTGGCCCAATCCCTATTGCCTGAAATAGTGCTCTTATCTCTTCATTTGATAGTATTTTTTCCATGCTCGCCTTTTCAACATTCAAAATCTTTCCCTTTAAAGGCAATATTGCCTGAAATTCCCTCATCCTTGCCTGCTTTGCACTTCCACCAGCAGATTCACCTTCCACTATGAA
>JBDRZF010000177.1:0-3460 GCA_039803805.1 Caldifarciminota bacterium | reverse complement strand
GAGAAAAAATTATATTAAACACAAAAAAGAAAATAGAAGAAGAAAGAAAAGAATTTTTAGAATATGTTCAAAATAAAAAATCTGAATGGCTATCTGAGGGGAGGAAAGAAATAGAAAAAAAATGCGAAAGGTTAAAAATTCAAAATGAAGAAAAAATTAAAGAAATTGAAAGGATTTATCTTAAAAAGAAAGAAGAAATAATTAAAAAAATATTAGACTATATTCTTAAAGGGTATGGCAATTGAAAAAATGAGAAAAATATTCATAGTTGGTGAAAAGGAGTTTGTTGATGAATTGCTTAAATTTGTTCAAGAGAAAAATCTTTTTCATGTAAATTTCATAAATGAAAATGGTAAGAATTTAAAACCTTTAGAGGAAGAGAAAAAAAGGAATGTAATTAAACTTTTAGAAAGTTGTAAAGATTTTGAAAAGAAGGTAAAGGATATTCTTGAATATGAGAATTTGCCAGAAGAGATAGAGAAAAGAAAATTTTAAATATTATAAAAAATTATAAAAAAATAAATGAGAAAAGAAAAGAAAAAGAAAGAGAATACTCCCTCTATGAAAGATATTGTGAAATAATAGAATATTTTTTACCTTTTTTAGAAGAAAAAAAAGATAAAGAAATTTTTGGAGTAATGGTCCCTAAGGGAGAAGAGGCAAGTTTGAGAAGGATTATTTTGAGAATGAAAAAAGAATTTGATTTTAAAATTATTTCTAAAGATTTTAAAGAATATAAAGGTTATATATTCATTATAGATAAAGAGAATTTTGAAAAATTAAGAGAATTTTTAACTTCTGAGGGATTTCCAGAGATTGTTTTTCCAGAAGAGATAAGAGGAATGGGTTTTAAGGATGCTCTTAAATATTTAAAGGATAAATTAAAAAGCATTCCGGAAGATATAAAAAGTTTAAGGGAGGATGAAGAAAGACTTATCTTAGAAAATAGTAAATTTTTGAAAAGTAGCATAGATTTTTTAAAAGATCTATATGGATTTTATGAGGTTAAAGATAGAGGAATTTTGTTTACTGAGTATCTCTTTTATATAGAGGGTTATATTCCTTTTAAAGAATACGAAAATTTTAAAAAAGAGATGGATGAAAAATTTTCTCAAAAAGCAATTTTAATTGAAGAGGAAATTGACCCTCACGAATTTGAAAAAGTTCCTGTTAAACTTAAAAATAAAATTCCCTTTAAGTATTTCCAAACATTAATAGAATTTTTTTCTTTACCAAAATATGGAACAATAGATCCTTCACCCTTTCTTTTTATTTTCTTTCCCATCTATTTTGGTTTTATGCTTGGTGACCTTGGTTATGGTGCGCTCTTTCTTTTATTCTTTCTTTTTCTTTATTATAAATCTAAATCTACTCTTTTAAAAAATCTTTCCATTATTTTTATATTCTGCAACCTATGGACTATAATATTTGGATTTATATATGGCGAAATTTTTGGTAATTTGGGTGAAAAAATCGGATTGCATCCATATTTTCATAGAATAGAAAAACCAGAAACTTTGCTTTCAATATCAATAATTTTTGGAATAGGAGAGGTAAGTTTAGGCCTTTTCCTTGGATTTTTAAATAAAATGAGATTAAAACATGTAAAACATGCTCTAACAAATCTTTTCATGTTATTTGGACTTTGGTCCCTTCTTTTACTTGGTGCAAGTTTTTTAAATTTAATTCCTAAAAATTTTACAATATATTTAATTTTATTATTCCTGCTATTTGCAATTCTCTCTGCAATTTTCCATGGAGTAGTAGCACCTGTAGAAATATTCTCTTCCTTTGCTCATGTTCTTTCTTTTGCCCGTTTGATGGCAATAGGTCTTTCCTCTGCAATTATACCAATAATTGCTAATTCCTTTAAAGACCTTTTCCCTATTATGATCATAGGAATATTTGTAATGCTTTTATTTCATATCCTCGCAATAATTTTGGGAATTTTTGATCCGACAATTCAAGGTTTGAGGCTTCAATTTGTTGAATTTTTTACAAAATTTTATGAGGCAGGAGGAAAAGAATATAAACCATTTTTAAAAAGATTTAAAGGAGGTTAAAATGAAAAAATTTTTATATGTAATAATGGGAATAATTTTAAATATGATTTCTTATTCTCTTCTTGTTGCGCAGGAGGCCGCAGAAAAAATGCCAGAAGCTGTAAAAACTGCTAATCCCCTTGCCTATATTGGAGTTGCACTTAGTATAGGGATTCCCGCACTTGGGACTGCATGGGCTCAGGCAAGAATAGGAAGTGCAGGTGCAGGAACAATTGCTGAGAGACCTGAAATGGCGATATGGATTGTAATTCTTATTGCAATTCCTGAAACAGTAGTAATTCTTGGTTTTGTTATCGCCTTTATGCTTCTTCTTAAAATCTAATGGAGGAACTTAAAGAATTTATAAGGGAAAAAATAGAAAAAAAGAAGAGAGAAATAAAAGAGGAGGGTGAAAAGGAAAAAATCAGGCTTTTAAATGAATTTGAGGAGGAAAAAAAGAAAATTTTAAAAGAGGCAAAGAAAGAGGTTGAGGAAATTTTAAGGATTGAAGAAATAAAAAAAATTACAGAGGTTGAAAGAGAAAATTTAAATAAAATTTTAAAGAAAAGGGATGAAATACTTGAAGATATTTTTAAAACATTGAAAAAAGAAAAAGAGAAAATAAAATGGGATGATGTTTTAGTGAATTTTTTTCATGAGGCAGTGAAAAGGTTTGGTGAAAAAGAGGGGATTGTGAGGGTGAGTGAAAAATTTTATAAAATTATAAAAGAGGAGGTAGAGAAAAATAATCTAAAATTTAAAATAATTAAGGATGATTTAGAAGAGGGAATTATTTTAGAAAGAGAGGATGGAAGAATAAGGGTTTATAATACATTCTCTTCCAGAATTGAAAGAGCGAAAAATTATATATACGAAATTTTAAAAAAGGAGTTAGATGTCTGAGGATATAGGTTATATAAATGCAAGATTAAGAGGAATGAAGAGCGCCCTTTTAACCCCTGATAAATATGAGGAAATTTTGAATAAAAATACTCTTTCTGAGTTTATAGAATCTTTAAAAGATACTCCTTATAGGGATTTTCTTCCCCCTTCTTATCCAGAACCCTCTTTAAAAGAAGTTCTTGATGGAATAAATTCAGAAGTTATAAATTCTTTTAATAAAATAATTAAATTTTCAGAGGGAAAAGCAGGAAAGTTGATTTCTTTTGTTTTACAAAGATTTACTCTTGCAAACATAAGAGCAATAATAAGGGGAAAAATAAAAAAGATTCAGAAAGAGGAGATAAAAGAAGCCCTTTTACCAATTTATCCTCTTGATATGCCAAAAATAGAAGAACTTTTGAAAAAGGAAACTGCTTTTGATGTTATCAAGCTTATAATCACATGGAGGATTAGTTTACCCTTTCCCTTGAGAAGGGAAATATTAAAAATGATAAAGGAGGAAAAGTTAAAAGAAA
>JBDRZF010000176.1:0-3478 GCA_039803805.1 Caldifarciminota bacterium | reverse complement strand
CTTGTTAATTTAAAAGATGAAGAAATTGAAAAAATTAAAAAAGTTGCCCTTTTTATAAATAATTTGATAACAGAGGAGGTTAAAAAAATAGGTCTTTTTAATGAAGATGGTAAATTTGAATTTGGTTTTGATGAGAATAGAAATATAATATTAGTTGATGCAGTTGGTACCCTGGATGAATGCAGATTTACCTATAAAAATATTCCTGTTAGTAAAGAAATTGCAAGGATTTATTATAGAAAATCTTCTTGGTTTAAAGAAGTTGAAGAAGCAAAAAAGATTGATAGAATAAAGTGGAGAGAGTATGTAAAGACACCGCCAAATTTGCCATTTGAATTTAAAAAATTGATAGAGGATATTTATAAAGCATTTGCAAATGAGATTACCCAAAGAGAGTGGTTTAAGGTAAAACCATTAAAAGAGATTCTGGAAAAATTAAAAGAAAAAGATTGACAAAACTTTTATAATTTCCTTTATAATTTTCCAAATCTAAAGGGAGGTGTTTTATGAGTATTCTATTAAGTGTATTATTTTCAATGGGTATTGTAAATAGTAAAGGGAATCTGGATTTTCCCAAAATAAAAGGAAGTGTTGGAGGACCTGATCAATATGGATATATCTGGATAGATAATGATACAACAGGTATCCCAGGGATACCAGAGTATAACTGGATAGATATAACACCTTATGGGACAGAAGTTCAAGGACTTGGTGATGATAATGTTGTTGGTCCTTTTCCAATAGGTTTTCAATTTCCCTATTACTGGTATAAGGTTGATAGATTCTGGGTTTGTTCAAATGGTTTAATTTCTTTTTCTTCTAACCAAATGTGGTCACCCCATCAAGGTGGCAGCCAGATACCGAGTCCCACTTTACCAAATGATTTGCTTGTTGTTCTTGGTGGTGATTTAAATTTCAACCTTGGAAGGGGTAAAGTTTATTACTGGTCAAATGGTCAGGATACACTGATAGTATCCTTCATTGATGTTCCTGAATGGCATTTTGGAACAGATACTCTTGGTTCCCATACATTTCAATTGATTCTTGATAGAAATGATTCAACAATAACATTTCAATATGGACCACAAAGGGGTAAATTCAATTATGGACACCCTGCTGCACCACCTGCTTTTGGCATAGGAATTGAAAACATTACAGGACAGATAGGATTACAATATTTAAAAGATGACACCCTTTCTCCAAATATGTTTCATGAAGGACTTGCAATAAGATTTTATCCTCCTGAAACAACAACCTACCAGGTTACAGATTTAACCATGTATGAAATAAGCCCGAACAATCAAGGATTTTTCCTGATTCAGAATGAAGGCTATATTCCTTATGCAATTATTAAAAATTCAGGTAATTTACCTGTTAGTTCCTATCAAGCCTTTTGTAGAATAAGAAGATTACCACAAGGCACGATTGTATATAATGATACTGTGCAAATGGGTTCAATAAATCCTGGTGAATTTGATACAGTTTATTTTGATGGATGGACTCCTTCTATTGCAGGTAAATATGAGATAATTGAATGGGTAAAAACAGCAGGAGACCAGGTTCCTATAAATGATACTTTACATGCTGATGTTCCAGTGGTTCAAAGGAGCAATTATGTAATTCTTGATTTTATAAATGATACAACTCAGGCAAACTTTACCCACTGGATGGGTTCAGGCGGTGGATGGGGAATGAGATTTGTCCCACCTGATACTTGTGAGGTTATTGAAGTTCGTGTAATGCTTGCAGCAATGAGTCAGGCAGGTATGGCTTATATTTATCTTTATGATGATGATGGACCAGGTGGACTTCCGGGGACCATCCTTTATCAAACAAGTTATTATGTAAGCAGTTCTACTCCTATGTGGTATACATTGAATACCCAGAATTATCTTTACAAAGAAGGAGCACTATGGGTTGGATATATTCAAGGTGGTGTTGAAGGACCTGATTTTGCAGTTGATGTAGCACCACCTTATTCAAGAAATACCTATGAATATACCGGTGCATGGGCTCCTTATAGAGATCCATTTACTGATGGATGCATAAGGATGGTTGTAAATTTGATGATTTCAGCAGAAGAAAAAGTCCATGAAAAAAATATGGATAAACCAAGAATTTATAACAATATGGATGGTAAAATTGTTCTCTATCTTCCAAAGACAAAATCAAAAAAGATAAAAATATTTGATGCAACTGGTAGAGTAGAAGTGCCTGAAAAAATCAAATGGGAAGGCGAGAAGGCAATTCTTAATCTTAATAAATCTAAAAAAGGAATTTATTTTATAAAAACAGAATCAGGGAAATTTAAGATAGTTTATGTAAAATAGAATTAACCAATTTCTTTTTTCAATTCATAAAGTAAATTGAGGGCTTCTTTTGGTGATATTTCATCAACATTTATATTCTTTAATTTCTCTATTATTTTGTTTTCCCTTTCAAAAAGTTCAAGTTGGGGGTGCTCAATCTTTATATATTTTTTTATTTCCCTTTTACTTTCAAAGAATTTTAAAATTTCTTTTGCCCTTTTAATAACATCTCCAGGAATGCCTGCAATTTTTGCAACGTAAATTCCATAACTTTTGTCCTGTGTTCCTTTTACTATTTTTCTTAAAAATATAACTTCATCTTTCCATTCCTTTACAAGACATGTATAGTTTTGCATTCCCTTTTTATTTTCAGCAAGGTTTGTTAATTCATGGTAATGGGTTGCAAATAGTGTTCTTGCTTTTAATTTATCCACTATTTCCTCTGATATACTCCATGCAAGTGCAAGCCCATCATATGTTGATGTTCCTCTTCCTATCTCATCAAGAATTATCAAACTTTTTTCTGTTGCATTGTTTAGTATATTTGCTGTCTCAGCCATTTCAGCATAAAAGGTTGAAACACCCCTTGATATATCATCAGATGCCCCTATTCTTGTGAATATTCTATCAACAATACCAATTCTTGCTTCTTTTGCAGGGACAAAACATCCACACTGTGCCAGAAGAACAGTTAATGCAACCTGCCTTAAATATGTTGATTTTCCTGACATATTCGGTCCTGTTATTATCCAGAAGAAATTTTCGTCATTCAATTCTGTATCATTTGGGATGAATTCCTCTACAAATCTTTCAACAACAGGATGTCTTCCATCCTTTATATATATTTCTTTTTCATAAGTTATTTCAGGCTTTGTATATCCATATTCCTTTGAGACTTCTGCAAAAGAAATGAGCATGTCTAAAAGGGCTATTTTATCAGAGATAATCTGTATCTCATTTGCTTTTTCAACTATTTTTTTCTCAATATCCTTTAATATCTCTTTTTCAATTTCTTTAATTCTTTCTTCACCACCAATTATCTTTGCTTCAATTTCTTTTATCTCTTGTGTTATAAATCTCTCTGAATTTGTAAGAGTTTGTTTTCTTATATAATCTTTTGGAACAAGATGTAAATAGGATTTTGTAATTTCTATATAATATCCAAAAAC
>JBDRZF010000175.1:0-3522 GCA_039803805.1 Caldifarciminota bacterium | reverse complement strand
TAGAAAGAGGTTATGTTATAGAAAATAAAGGTTTTCTTTTACCAACAGGGTTGGGAAAAAAAGTTTATTATTATTTAAAAAGTAAAGAAGAAGTGCACGAATTTTTAAAAGAAGAGTTCACCAAAAAACTTGAAGAATTAATGGATAGAGTTGAAGAAGGAAAAGAAGACTACGTTGAGATATTGAACAATTTATACAGAAATATAATAGAAGTGGATAAAAAGTTAAAAATGGCATAAGATTGTTAAATATCCAGAGTCTTTGAAATTTTCTATAAAAAAACTGTATAATTTAAAACTTAAATAAAACTAACAAAGTTAGATAAATGAAATTTTTAAGTTCTTCATTAGAAGATTATATTGAGGCGATTTATATTTTAAAAAAGGATAAGGGATTCGCAAGGGTTTCAGAGATTGCAAATTTTTTAAATGTTAAGATGTCTTCTGTTAATTCAGCAATAAAAATTCTTGCAAAAAAGGAACTTGTTGTGCATAAAAACTACGGTTATATTTCCTTAACAAAACTTGGAGAAAGGGAAGCCAAAAAAATTTATTCAAGGCATATAATTTTAAAAAGATTTTTTAAGGAAGTTTTAGGAGTTAATGAAAAAAAAGCAGAAATTGATGCTTGCAAGATAGAGCATCATATAAGTAAGGAAACATTGAATAAACTTTTAAAATATATAAAAAGGGTGATTAAAAATGACACTGGCTCAGGTGCCAAAAGGGAAAGTTAAGATTGTAGGGTTTTTAGGTGGAAAACATTTCCAGAGGAAAATGAACGCTCTTGGAATTCTTATTGGTGATAGTGTTGAAATAATTGTAAATAATTTTCATGGTCCTGTAATAATTGGGAAAGGAACAATGAGAATAGCAATAGGATGGGGAATGGCAAACAAAATAATTGTAGAAAAAGTTGAAGAATGAGAAAAATTGCAATTATCGGAAATCCAAATTCCGGTAAATCAACAATATTTAACAATTTAACAGGTTTAAACCAGAAGGTAGGAAACTGGCCAGGTGTTACTGTTGAAAAATATGAAGGTGAATTTACTTATAAAGATGAAAAATTTCATATTGTTGACCTTCCTGGAACATATGGGCTTTCAAGTCTTTCTTTAGATGAAAAAATTGCAAGAAAATATTTGATAGAAGAAAAGCCTGATGCAATTATTGTAGTGGTTGATTCAACAAACATTGAAAGGCATCTTTTTCTTCTTATTGAAATTTTAGAAATGGGTCACAATGCTGTTTTATGCTTAAATATGAATGACCTTGCAGAAGAAAAAGGAGTTTTTATAAATGAGAATATCCTTTCCCAACTATTAAAAATACCTGTGGTAAAAACAATTGGTAATAGAAATATAGGAACTGAAAAATTAAAGGAAGCGATATATAATGCAGTAAAAAATAAAAAAAAGGAACCTTTAAAAATAGACTATGGAGAAGAAGTTGAAAAATTTATTGAAAATATTAAAAAGGAAATAAATTTTCCAGAAAATTTTCCGGAAAGATGGGGATTAATAAAAATATTCTCACAAGATGAAGAAATAATTGAGTTTTTAAAAGATAAAAAAGAGGTGATTCAGAAAATAAATAGAATAGCAAACTTTCATGGATATAGTATCCCGGAAAGCCTTATTATTGAAAAAAAATATGGATTTATAAAAGGTATATTAAAAGAGTGTGTAAAAGAGGAAAAGAAAGTATGGAAAAGACTTGAAATAAGTGATAAAATTGATAAAATTATAACAATCCCTTCAATAGGAATACCCCTATTTTTAATATTTATGTTATTAATTTTTGAAGTGATATTTGGTATAGGTAATCCAATTGCAGATTTAATTGACAAAATAATAGGATTTTTAAGTTTAAATTTAAAGTTTTTATTTTCTAAAATTCTTTCACCCTTTTTAGTTTCCTTCTTGACAGATGGAATAATAAATGGGATAGGTTCAGTACTTATTTTTTTGCCAAATATATTTTTACTTTTTTTCTTAATTTCACTTGTTGAAGATTCAGGATATATGGCAAGAATAGCATTTACAATGGATAGGTTCATGCATTATGTGGGATTACATGGAAAATCCTTTATTCCATTAATACTTGGTTTTGGGTGCAATGTTCCTGCAATTTTAGGAACAAGAATAATTGAATCAAAAAGGGATAGAATCATAACAATAATGATAATACCTTTAATTTCATGCTCTGCAAGGCTTCCCATTTATATTCTTTTTGCAAGTGCATTTTTTAAGGAATACCAGGCTTTTATTGTTTTTTCAATTTATTTAATTGGTATTGTATTAGCAGTAGCTATAGCAAAAATTTTAAGTAAATTTATATTAAGAAAGGAAGAAAAAACTCTTCTTATAATGGAGCTCCCTCCTTATAAAAAACCGGGAATAAGGTGGAGTTTAAAGATGGCAATTTTGAAAAGCGAACTATTTTTAAAAAGGGCTGGCACAATAATATTTTTAATGAGTATGTTGGTATGGCTTTTATCTTCCTTACCACCTGGTGTTCCATATGCAAGCAAGGAATCCATTATTGGTAAAATAGGCTCTTTTATTGCACCAATATTTTCACCAGCAGGTCTTGGAAGATGGGAAGTAAGCATTTCTCTTTTAATAGGGATTTTAGCAAAGGAACTTATTGTGAGCACTTTTGGAGTAATACTTGGTAAGGAAAATTTAATTCACTCTTTACAAAATATCTTTACTCCAGTTTCTGCCTATTCCTTTATGCTCATGTCCCTAATTTATATTCCATGTGCAGCCACAATGATTACTATTAAAAATGAAGCAGGATTTAAATATTTATTATTAACAATAATTTATACGCTCTTTCTTGGATGGATAATTGCAACAATTTTTTATCAATTAGGTATTCTTTTCTCCACACTTTAAAAATAATAAACTTGACTTTTTTAAATCTTTACTATATAATATTTTTATGAGAATAACCTATTTTTTAATAATTTTTGCCTTTCTTTTTTCCTGTGAACACAAAAATGAAAAAAATAAAAAAGTTGAATTGATATCTTACTCTTATTCTGATACCTGTATTCAAAATAATGTATCTTCAGTAGAAACTGCAATTGTGGAAATAGAAATTAAAGATTTAATAGTGAAAATAACACACAAAAATGCAAATTTGAACTGCTGTCCTGATTCGCTTATTTTAAAACTTTATAATATTAATGATACAATCGTATTATATGAAGACGACGGAATTGATGAGATGGGGGAAGGGTGTGATTGCACATGTGAATATTTAATGAAAGCATGTATAAAAGTGCCCCATTATGGAAAATATATATTAGAAATAAAAAGCTCCTATTTCCCTTTTCTTATATATAGAAAAGAAATAGAAGTTCCACCTCCTCCCGGTTAAATAATTTATTTTTCTAAAACACAAAATTTTATAAATTGCTTTATCCCGAAATTTCCTTTATTTGGGAAAAATATTCCCGGAAATTGCATTTTACCCCATTTTGTTATTCTTATACATGATGTTTTTTCTG
>JBDRZF010000174.1:0-3523 GCA_039803805.1 Caldifarciminota bacterium | reverse complement strand
ATGGAACTGCGGTTACAATAAGGCAGGGCTCTTTTGGAAGGATGATTTCCTATTAATTCTTTTCTTTTGAAATAATTTCTTTTATTCCTTCTTCAATTTCATACTTTATTTTAAAACCCTTATTTTTTATTTTTTCAATATTTATTAAATCTTTTCCTTTTCTTTTATCTTTAAATTCAATTTCAAATTTTTCTTTTAAAATATCTTCAAAAATTTTTTTTATTTCATAAACCTTTATTCCTTTTCCACTTCCTATATTATAAATTCCTTCTAAATTATTTTCAATTGCAAAAATTATTGCATTTGCTGCATCCTTTACATATATATAGTCATATTCTGATTCAAGGTCATCATATAAAATAACTTTTTTATTTTTAATTCCCTTTAAAAAATCAGCAACAGGATTTCTTTCCATCCCTTCCCCATAAATTCTTGAGAATCTTAAAGAGCAAAATTTTATACTTTTTACTTTTGATAAGTTTGAAAGTAAAATTTCTGCTGAATATTTCATTGCCCCATACAGATTTTCTGGATTTGCATCCTCTTCCTTTTTTGGTCTTTCCATTTCAGGATATACACTTGCTGAGGAGGTATATAAAAAATAACTATTTTTATTTAATCTATTCATTATTTCAAAAGGTGATTTTACAATAACTTTAAATGCCTCCTCAGGATTTTTTATTACCTGCCAGTTTCCAGAAATTGAAGAAAGATAAATTATAATTTTTTCTTTTATTTCAGGAATTTTTCCTGCTTCCCATTCTTCATATTCATCCTTAAACCATCCCTTTTTATTTCTTGAATAACCCTTTATTTTATAATTTTTTTCTTTTAAAATTTCGTATAGGGCTTTTCCAAGCAAATTTGATAAACCAAAAATTGCTATTTTATATTCTTTCAAGTAAGATTAATCCTAAAACTGGTAAAAATATTTCTATGTTTGCTGTTATTGATAAACCTTTGCCTCCTTCCTGAGTTGGTCTTAATACAACATTTTGAATTCCCCTATAATGCTGAATCTGGTCTATATTGCATGCAGTAAATTTTTTAACATTAAATCCAAGATTTCTTACAACAGAAAGTGCCTTTAAAAATACTTCAGGCATTATAACAGCAGAAGCAATGTTCAATATAACCCCTTCTTCAAGGTCTTTTATTATCTCACAAAACCTCTGAAAATCTTTGAATGCTCCAAAACCTATATCTTCTCCTTTTGCAAGGGGATGAATATGAGTTATATCAGTTCCTATTGCAACATGGAATGTCATAGGAATATTTAGTTTGTATAAATTATAAATCAATGAATATTCTTTGAATGGAGGATTTATTTCTTCAAGATAAAGAGGCAATATTTCTCCCATTCCTTTATTTTCTTTTCTTCCCCTTTCAAGTGCTTTTGCAAAGAATTCACCTGTTTCCTTTGCCATCCCAAATCTTCCATCCTTTATAGTTTCAGAAACATCCTCTGATGTTTCACCTATTAATGCAATTTCAATATCATGAATTGCAACAGCACCCTGACCTGAAAGGGAAGTTAAAAATCCATTTTTTGCAAGTTCTACTAAAAGTGGTGCAAGCCCACATTTTATAACAGCATCCCCAACCATCCACACTATTTTCTTCTTGTTTTCTCTTGCAATTTTCAATTTTTCAACAAGAATTTTTAATTCCTTTGCTTTAAAAACATCAGGAATTATTTCAAGGAAATTATTATTTTCAAGTTTTATGAAATCCTTTATGTTTAACTTATTTTTTCTTTCCTTTATTGAATAAGTTTTAATATTTTCCCACTTAAATTCCTTCAAATCAAAACTTCCCCTTCTATTCTTTCATAATCTTTATCCATAATTTTTAAAATTGTTGGTAAAATGTCTTTTAATTTCGGTCTTTTTTTAATCTTATAATTTTTTATAAATAAAAAAGCATCATTATAGGTATGCATTCCCTTTAATTCTGAATTATAAAATATTCTATCATCTTTTATATCTGCCTTTAAATCAAATCCATCAAAGGAAATTAAGAGATATTCTGGGGGATTACCTTCTGGATTTTCACCAAAAATTTCTCTTTTACCTTTAATTTCTTTTATAACTTTTTTGCTATCAAATTCAAGTTCATTAAAAATTTCAAAAATTTCTTTCATTTTTTCTTCTATCTCCTTTTCCCTAAATTTTGCCTTTGGTCTTTTCTCTTTTGAATTTAAATATATTCTTCCTGGCGTCATTGAAAAACATAAAGAATCCTCTTTTATATCAAAAAGAGAATCAGGGAACTCTTTTTCAAATATTAAAATTTTTTTCTCTTTTAATATTGCATTTATATTAACTTCTTTTTCTATTTCACAAAATCCATGGTCAGAGAGAATTAAAAGTTCATAATCTTTTATTTTTTTTAAAAAATTTGAAATTTTCTTCTCAACAAATTTAAAATAATCTAAAATAATTTTTTTATCATCAAAGAAAAAATGAAAAAGTCTATCCGTTTCCATTATGTGTAATATATTTAATTCTGCTTTTTCATTTAAAAATTCTTCCATTATTAAAAATCTTTTATCTGTTGCCTCATAAATCTTCTCTAAAAATTTTTCTTTTTTTCCTTCTCTTGCAAGCCATGGATCAACATCAAGTATATACCCATTTTTTAAAAGAAAATTTAAAATTTCCTCAGGATATATCCCTTTTTTTAAATCAGGAGCAAGAAATCCGGAAATTAAAATTCCTTTTATTTTGAAAACAGGATAGGTTACAGGCACGTTTATTGATACTATTTTTAAATCTTTTAAATAGTCATATATTGTTTTTTTCTTTATATCCTTATAAGTTGGTATAAATATATCGTATGAAAAATTTTTTGGTTCCACAAACCCATAAATTCCATGTCCTCCGGGATTAAATCCTGTAATAAAAGTGGTCCATGCTACTGATGATATTGTCGGGTAAACTGAATCCATCTGAACAAAATCGCCTTCCTTAAATATTTCTCTAAAATTTATAAGTTCTCCATTTTCTACAAATTCCCTTATTAAAGAATAGGGAACTCCATCAAGCCCAATTATAAATAATCTTTTCTCCTTTTCGTGGAACATTATTTCAAAAGTTCCTCTTTTAGAACTTCAAAAACTTCTTTTCTCAAAATCTTTTCATCTGGAGTTTCATTATTTTTTATAATATTTCTTATTCTTGTCATACTTATATTTTCTGTATACTCCTTTGAATGATTGCATACCTTTTCTGAAACAATTGCATCACACTTTTTACAATAAAAAACAGAATAAACTTTTATTATTTCAATCCCAAGGTCAGGAAAATTTTCAAATATTTCATGGGCTGCATAGGGATGATAATAATTGCCAACACCTGCATGGTCTCTTCCAACAATGAAATGGGTTGCTCCATAATTTTTTCTTACAATTGCATGAAACACTGCCTCACGAGGACCTGCGTATCTCATCCATGTTGAAAGCCCTGATAGAAAGACTCTTTTTTCAGGAAAATAGTTTTTTATCAGGACCTCATAAGATTTT
>JBDRZF010000173.1:0-3554 GCA_039803805.1 Caldifarciminota bacterium | reverse complement strand
AGAAGGAATCCACATCATCTACAAATATAAAAGAGAATTCCTTTGGTATAATCTCCTGATTTTTATACAGAAACATAGAAGTACTTACAAGAATTTTAAAATCCCCTTCCTTAAGTTTTGCTTTTTTTATCTCTTTTTGTTTTGGACTTTCTTCTGAAAAATAAAGGATATCCCTTTCTTCAATTTCAAAATATTTTAATTTCTGGGCAACAAACTCTACAAGAACTTTTGTGGGAAGTATTATGTAAGATTTTTTATCTTTTTTTGCTAAAAAACTGCTCATGGAAAGACCAAATGAAGTTTTGCCAACCCCAGTTGGTGCAAGCAACCCGAAGGAGTTTCCAAGCAAAACCCTTTTTGCCCAACTAACCTGTAAACTCCAGGGTTTTGTTTTAAAATATTTCTCAAAATGTTCTTCCCATTCCTTTAACTCTTCTTCCATTTCGCATAATTTACTCAATTCTCCTTTTCTTACAAGATTTTTACAGTAATTTTGAGAAATTTCGGGCACACACGATTTACAAGGAAAACCTAAAGTAAGTCTATACGCTTCAATATCTCCTCCACAGTTAGGGCAAAGATTTTTAAACAAACTTTCTACCATATTAAAATATTTTAAGGGAATCTAATTAAAAACCTCAATCAATAAGTTCCTCTGGAAAAGGTTCAAGGTATTTTTGCATTAACAAATATTCCTTCTCAAATCTATAAGCAAAATTTTTGGTAAGTTCAATAAGGACCCTTAATTCAACTTTCCCGTTTCTATATTTTTCTAAAAGATTTAAAAAATGTTTTTTTTCTCTATTATTTAAATGTTCTGAAATATGTCCAAAGATATGCATTAAAGTATTTATATGTTTTGACCTTGTAGGTTTTTGTTTAAAAGTGTTATAAAAAATTTCTTTATATTTTGAAATTTTTTCCTTTAATGAAATTTTACCATCTGCTACAATATTACCCAGTTGTTTAAGGTGTTTCTGACTATAGGTCATAAGAAGATATTTATACTTTGTATGAAAATCTATAAGTTTTTTATGAGTAGGATTTTTAATTATTTCTTTAATTTCAGAATAAGCAAAAATTCTTATTAAAAAGTGATTTCTTATTTCTTTATTTTTAAGTCTCCCCTCATCTTCTAAAGGAAGAAAAGGGAATTCTTTTTTTAAGTATTCGGCAAAGAAGCCATCAGTTCTCCCTATTATAACTCCTTTTTTATATAATTTTGCTGAACCCACACCACAGGATGGAGACTTTGCCTTAAGAACTGCACCATCAATTTCTTTTAAATTAATCAATATACTTTTAATATAATTAAGCATTCTATCTGTTAAATCCATGTCTGTTTCTGGTTGAATCAATTTTTTTTCTCCGTTATTTTTAATAATAATTAAATGTTTTCTTGGAACACCAAGAGAAATTTCAACTTCTGGACACAAATAAACACAGTTTACAAATTTTTTTAATTTTTCAACAAAATCATCTACTATTCTTTCACCATTATATCTTACTGGTTCAAAAAAACATTTGCTAAAAAGTATTGTTGGTTTTATCATAGATTTATATTATAACGGTAATTTACTTTAAAATAATAACTATGAAAAAGGGATTTATTCAGATATATACAGGAGATGGTAAAGGAAAGACAACTGCTGCTGTTGGGCTTGCTGTAAGAGCATCCTTTTATAATCTCAAAGTTTGCTTTATTTATTTTCATAAAGATCCTGAAAGATGGGGTTATGGGGAACTTGAGAATCTTAAAAAACTTGGAGTTGATGTAATTGGTTTTGCTTCAAAGCACCCTCATTTTGACAAAGATGTTTCTTTTGAAGATGTAAGAAGAGAATGTTTAAAGGGGCTTGAATTTGTTGAAAAAATTTTTAATGAAAATAAATATGACATAATAATTTTAGATGAAATAAATATTTCTGTAAGGGATGGATTTTTAAAGGAAGAGGAGATTTTATCTCTTTTAGATAAAAAGCCTTATGGAATAGAACTCATTCTTACAGGAAGAGGAGCAACTGAGAAGATGATAGAGAAAGCAGATTTAGTCAGTGAAGTAAAAAAAATAAAGCATCCTTTTGATAAAGGGATTTTTGCAAGAAAGGGAATTGAATTTTAAAGGAGGAATAAAATGCTTGAAGGTAAAACAGCAATTATAACAGGGGCTGCATCAGGGATAGGTAAAGCAACTGCAAAAAAATTTATTGAATACGGTGCAAGGGTCATCCTTTTTGATATAGATGAAGAAAAACTTAAAAGTTTCTGGGAAGAAAATATAAAGGATAGAGGATGGTATTTTAAAGGTGATATATCAAGAAAAGAAGATATAGAAAAATTTATTCAGGAAATAAAATCAAGAGATGAAAAAATAGATATCCTTGTTAATAATGCAGGAGTTACAAAGGACACATTTTTAATAAGGATGAAAGAAGAAGACTGGGATTTTGTTTTGAACATAAATTTGAAAGGGGTTTTCCTTCTTACAAAAGAAATTTTGAAGATAATGCTAAAAAATGAAAAAGGAGTTATAATAAATCTTTCTTCTGTTGTTGGAATAACAGGTAATATAGGGCAGTGCAATTATTCTGCTTCAAAGGCAGGAGTTATTGCTTTTACAAAATCCCTTGCAAAGGAAGTTGGCTCGAGAAATATAAGGGTTGTCGCAATTGCACCAGGTTTTATTGAAACACCAATGACAGAAAAATTGCCAGAGGAAATAAAGAATAAATATTTAGAGCAGATTCCATTAAAAAGATTTGGAAAACCGGAAGAGGTTGCGGAAGTTATTTCTTTTCTTTCATCTGATAAAGCATCCTATATAACAGGCTGTGTTATTCAAATTGATGGTGGTATGATATAATGGTTATATTTTTAATTGAAAGCCAAGAATAATTTCTTTCCACCCCCGAGGTGGAGGTGGCAAAAATGGTTGCGTTTTTAATTTTGTTATCTTTTATTTTTTATGAAGAAAAATATTTTTCAGAAGTGTCAGAAAAATTGAATATTCCTTTGAGTGAAATTTCTATTGAAAAAGAGGGTTTTGAAATTTATGGATATGGAAAATACAGATTAAAGATTTTTGATAATTTAATATTTTCACCTTTAAAAATTCCCACTTATATAAAAACAATTTCTGAAGGTATATTGCAAAATTCTGATTCTTTATGGGCTTTAACTTATTTTGGATTTGCAAGAATTGATGAGGGGGTAAGAAGGGGATTAATCGAAAGACCATATAAGGGTTTGATGGATTCCTTGGAAAAAATTGAGTTAAATATTTATCTTTCTGATATTTTAAAAGGAATTGGTGTTAAAGAAGAAATTAAAATTTCTGATGAGAACTTGATTAAGAGTTTAATATTTATTTTTAAGGGAATTAAAATTTATTTGAATGAGATAAAAGAATTCACAAAAAATATAAATGAGGAAGATTTTGAGAAAATAATAAAAGGGCTTGAAGAAAGAGGAGAGGATGGTCTTTCCAATACACAAATTGAAAAAGTTATTGAAAATATTGATTTTAAAATAATTTCAAGACTCACAGATGATTT
>JBDRZF010000172.1:0-3557 GCA_039803805.1 Caldifarciminota bacterium | reverse complement strand
GGGGGATAGAAAAGCAAAGAGAATATTTAAATATTTTTATAACAGGTTATACAGATTTGAGCCCATTTAGTCTTTTAGAAAAGATAATGGAAATAGAGAAAAAATATGGAAGGGAAAGGGAATATAGATTTTCTCCAAGAACACTTGACATAGATATAATATTTTATGAAGATTTAATTTTAAATGATGAAAAATTAAAGATACCGCATCCTCTTATGCATGAAAGAGGTTTTGTCTTAATCCCAATGAAAGAGATATTAGAGGAATGGGTTCATCCTGTTTTAAAAATAAAACTTTCTGAAATTATAATTAATAATTATCAAAGAGAAGTAAAAAAAGTTATTCAAAAGGAGGCATTAAAAATATGAAAATTATCAAAAATCCCTATGAAATGCAAAAAATTTCAGAAGAAAAAAGGAAAGAGGGGAAAATTATTGGTTTTGTCCCAACAATGGGTGCACTGCATGAAGGTCATCTTGAACTAATAAGGGAAGCAAGGAAGAAAAGTGATTTTTTGGTTGTTAGCATTTTTGTAAATCCAATCCAGTTTGGTCCAAAAGAAGATTATAAAGAATATCCAAGGGATGAAAAAGGGGATATTGAAAAATGTGAAAAAGAAGGTGTTGATATAATTTTTATGCCAGATGTGGAAGATATGTATGAAAAAAATTTTTCTACATATGTAGAAGTTAAAAATTTAACAAAAACTCTTTGTGGAAAATATAGACCAGGGCATTTTAAAGGTGTAACAACGGTTGTTACAAAACTATTTAACATTGTAAAGCCTCATCTTGCTTTCTTTGGATGGAAGGATGCACAGCAACTTATTGTAATTAAGAAAATGGTAAAGGATTTAAACTTTGATATAGAAATAATAGGAATTGAAACTGTTAGAGAAAAAGATGGACTTGCAATGAGTTCAAGAAATGTTTATTTAAATGAAGAAGAAAGAAAAGAGGCTCCTTATCTTTATAAGGCACTTTTATATGGAAAAGAACTTATAGAGAAAGGTGAAAGAGATGCAAGAAAAGTAAAAGAAGAAATAAAAAAATTTATAAACAGAAATGCCCCAAAAGGGAAAATTCAATATGTTGAGATTGTGGATATTGAGAATTTAAAACCTTTAAGGAAAATAAAAGGTGAAATAATGATTGCTCTTGCTGTTTTCTTTGGAAAGGCAAGACTAATTGATAATATAAGAATAAAAGTTGATTGATTTTGTTTTTTTAATTCTTATTATCTTTTTCTTATTTAAAGGATTTGCTAAAGGATTTGTTCTACAGATTGCAAGTTTAGCAGGAATTATATTTGGAGTTTTTTTATCTTATAGATATGGGTTATTTTTTTCTCATTATTTTTATTTTCCAAAAGTATTTTCCTATGTAATAACTTTTCTTTTAATATATCTTTTATTTTTCCTTACAGGGATTATTTTAAAAAAATTTTTCAAAGGTATAAAACTTTTTTGGCTTGATAAAATTTTAGGAGGGGCTTTTGGTTTTTTAAAGGCAGTATTTTTAATATTCCTTTTTATCTTTGTTTTAAAAGAAATTGGAATAGATCTAACAAAAAAATCAAAAATTGCAAAAGAAATTTATAAAATAGAAAAAATAATTAAAAAATACTCTTCTAAAAACTTTGCTCGGCTCCGCTAATTTTTAATTTTTATTCAACCTTTATTTCTATTTCCTTTGGTTTTGCTTTCTCAGATTTTGGAACTTCTATTTCAAGAATCCCATCCTTACATTTTGCTTTTGCCTTTTCAGGTTGAACTTCTTTTGGAAAAGGAATGTATCTTTTGAATTTGCCATAAGAAATTTCCATCCTGTGGTATGTTTTTCCTTTTTCCTCTTTTTCTCTTTTCCTTTCTCCAGAAATTGATATTCCATTTTCATCAACTGTTACCTTTATATCTTCCTTTTTCATTCCAGGAACTTCTGCCCTTATTATGAATGAATCTTCAGTTTCTTCAACATCAATTGCAGGAGAGAAAGTTTGTTCCCTTTCAGTAATGAAAGATTTCCTTCCGAAGAAGGAATCAAAGAGTCTATCAATCTCTTCCCTTAAACTTGTTATTTCTTTAAACGGGTCCCATCTTGTTATATCTTTCATAATTTCACCTCCTTTTTGAAGTTTTATTAAAATACTTTTCTTTTTGAATTTTGTCAAGAGGGTATATTAAAATTAATTTTTATGAAGGTTAAAATAGCAGAAGTTATAGGTTTTTGTTTTGGGGTTGAAAGAGCAATAGATATTGCTCTAAAAGCAAGTAAAGAAGGTGAGGTCTTCACATTAGGGCCTTTAATTCATAATAAAGAAGTTATTGAAGACCTTGAAAAAAAAGGAATAAAGATAGCAAATTCTGTTAAGGAGATAAAAAGTAAAAAAATGATTATAAGGGCGCATGGCGCTCCTCCATCTATTTATGAAGAGGCGAAAATTTTTGAAAAGGAAATTTATGACGGAACATGTCCATATGTAAAACTTGTTCAAAATAAAGCAAAAGAATTATTTGAAGAGGGTTATGAAGTTGTAATTATAGGGAAAAAAGAACATCCTGAGATAAAGGGTGTTTTGGGTTATATTCAAAATAAAGGAATTGTGATAACTTCTGAAGAAGATGTTCATAAATATGATTTTAATAAAAAAAGGATTGGTATAGTTGTTCAGACAACTTTTAGAGAAGATATTTTTTTGAATATAGTAAATAGAATTTTGGAAAAAAGTTTTGAAGTAAAAATTTTTAATACAAGGTGTCCTGATACAAAATTAAGGCAAAAAAATATTATGGAACTTGCAAAGGAGTGTGATGTAATGATAATAGTTGGTGGTAAGGATTCATCAAACACAAAGAGATTATTTGAAATTTCTAAAAAATATTCAAAAAAAGCATATCATATTGAGAAACCGGAAGAGATAAAAAAGGAATGGTTTAAAAATGCAAACTCTGTTGGTGTTGCAGGAGGCTCTTCAACTCCGAAGGAGATAGTTTTAAAAGTTAAAGAGATAATAGAAAATATTGATTAGGGCAAACCTTTTATATGTTATAAAGGAAAATAAAGTTCTTTTAATTTATAAAAAGAAAGGACATGGAAAAGGTCTTTTTAATGGAATTGGTGGAAGAATTAAAAAAGGAGAGGATATTAAAGAAAGTGTAATAAGAGAGGCAAAAGAGGAAGTTAATATAAAAGTTAAAGATGTTATTTTTTGTGGAAAAATAAATTTTGATGATGAAAAGGGAAAATGGGAGGTTTATGTTTATAAGGCAAACAATTTTGAAGGAGAACCAAAGGAAACAAAGGAATGCAAGCCAATCTGGTTTGAAATAGATAAAATTCCATACGATAAAATGTGGCCTGATGATAAATACTGGTTACCACTTGTTTTTAAAAATAAAAAATTTAATGCATTTTTTAAAATAAGAAATATGAAAATTTTAGAATATAGTTTGATTTTTAATTCATAGATACTTTAAAATTAAAATAAATCTATTTTAAGGAGGTGAATAATGTCAAAAATAAAATGTATGATAGGAGTCCTTATAGGAATAGGGCTCC
>JBDRZF010000171.1:0-3563 GCA_039803805.1 Caldifarciminota bacterium | reverse complement strand
GTAAATATATAGGAGTAAAAGAGACAATTATTATATGTTCAATTTTTCTCTTCTTTTTGAATATATTTTCCATCTTAATTTATAATTTTAAAAAATGAAAAAAGTTATTATTGTTGAGTCTCCCACAAAAGCAAAAACTTTGAGTAAAATGCTTGGAAAAGAATTTAAAGTTCTTGCTTCAAAAGGACATGTTGTTGACTTACCTGAAGAAAGATTTGGAATAAGTATAAAAAAGGGTTTTAAACCATATTTTGAAATAATAAGAGGTAAAAAGGATATTGTGGATTATTTAAAAAAAGAGGCACAGGATGCAAACCTTATTCTTCTTGGTTCTGACCCTGATAGGGAAGGGGAAGCAATAGCATATCATATTTCAAGAATTTTAAAAAGGGATGATTCAAAAAGAGTTCTTTTTTATGAAATATCAAAAGAAAGGGTGAAAGAGGCAATAGAGAATCCAGTTGAAATAGATATGAATAAGGTTTATTCACAATTTGCAAGAAGGATACTTGATAGAATTGTTGGTTATTCAACAAGCCCTCTTTTATGGAAAGTAATGAAGAAAGGGCTTTCAGCAGGAAGAGTTCAAACTGTTGCACTAAGATTAATTGTTGAAAGGGAAAAGGAGAGGCAAAAGTTTGTTCCCGAAAAATATTATGAAATTGAAGTAATTTTTGAAAAAGATGGTAAAGAGTTTTTGGGTAAATTAAAAGAAAAATTAAAAGAAAAAAATAAGGCTGAAGAAATAAAAGAGAAAATCCAAAAAATTGGAAAAGGAATTGTAAAAGAAATAGAGGAAGAGGAAAAAGAAGTTTTTCCCCTGCCACCTCTAAAAACAAGCACTCTTCAGCAGGAATGCTCAAAAAAGTTCGGATTTTCTGCAGAAAGAACAATGAAAATAGCACAATCTCTCTATGAAGGTAAAGAAATTGGAGAAAAAGTTACAGGACTTATAACTTATATGAGAACAGATTCTTTAAGATTAAGCGAATATTTTGTAAATAGTTCAAGGAAATTTATAAAAGAAAATTTTGGAGAAAATTATTTACCTCAAAAACCTAATGTTTTTGAAAAAAAGGAAAAATTTGTTCAGGGTGCTCATGAGGCAATAAGACCTGTTAATTTAGAATTAATTCCAGAAAATATAAAAGAGTATTTAAGTGAAGAAGAATATAAGGTTTATGATTTAATCTATAAAAGGGCATTGGCTTCGCAAGGTAAAAGTGCTGTGATACAAAAGAAAAAGGTTCAAATTGAAGTATTAGAATATTTATTTGAATCACAGGGACAAAAACTTTTATTTGACGGATTCTATAAAATAATTTCTGAGAAACCAAAAGAAGTCATTTTACCATCCCTTTCTAAAGATGAAGAAATTAAAATATTAAATATAAATATTTTAGAAAAAGAAACAGAACCCCCTTCAAGATACACTGAGGCAAGCCTTATTAAAAAACTTGAAGAACTTGGTATAGGAAGACCGAGCACATATGCACCAACAATTAAAACTTTATTTGATAGAGAATATATTAAAAGAGAAAATAAAAACCTTATTCCTACAGAACTCGGTATGAAAACAATAGAAGTTTTAATCCCTCAATTTAATGAAATATTTGAGTATAAATTTACAGCAAAGATGGAGGAAGAATTAGATGAAATTGAAGAAGGAAAGAAAGAATGGAGAGAATTTTTAAAAGAATTCTATGAAAGATTTGAAAAGGAAATTGAGAAATTTAAAGAAGAGATGAAAAGTATAAAGGAAAAAGTAGAGGAGAAGATAGAGAAGAAATGTCCATTATGCGGAAAAGAACTTGTGGTTAAATGGAGTAAATATGGGAAATTTGTTTCCTGTTCAGGATATCCTGAATGTAAATATAAAGAAAAATATGGAGAAATTAAGTGTCCTGTTTGTAAAAAGGGGTATCTTGTTAAAAGAAAGGGTAAAAATGGAATATTTTATGGATGCTCAAATTATCCGGATTGTGAATTTACTTTAACAGGGGAAATAATAAAAGAAAAATGTCCTGAATGTTCTTTTGAAATAATCTCAAAAATTAAGAAAAATAAAAAAACTTTTTATTTTTGTCCAAATTGCAAAAAATATTTAAAAATAAGGAGGTCAAAATGAGGGACTTGTTTTTAGGATTTTTAATTTTTCCAATCCTCTTAGTCCAAAAAATGGGTTATCAAAATATAAAGGAGTATACTTTAAAAAACGGAATGAAGGTTTTAATTCTTGAGGATAATTCATCACCAATAATTTCACTTGGAATATGGTATAAAGTTGGTTCAAGAAATGAAGTAACTGGCAAGACGGGGATTTCTCATTTACTTGAACATATGATGTTTAAAGGAACAAAAAGAATAGGCTCTCAGGAATTTTCAAAGATAATCCAAAGAATGGGAGGCGTTGATAATGCCTTTACTTCAAATGATGCAACATGTTACTGGGAAGTTTTTCCAAAGGAAAATCTTGAGAAAATTCTTGAACTTGAATCAGACAGAATGCAGAATTTAGTGTTCAGGGAATTTGAGGAAGAAAAGAAAGTTGTAATGGAGGAAAGGAGACTCAGAACAGAGAATTCACCTGAAGGTATTTTCTGGGAAGAACTGTATGCATTAAGTTATAAAGTTCATCCATATAAAAATCCAGTAATTGGATGGATGAGTGATTTAGAAAACATAAATATTTCAGATGTGAAAGAACATTATAAAACTTATTATTCTCCAAATAATGCTGTGATGATAATTGTGGGTGATGTTGAAGAAAAAAAGGCGATTTCCCTTGTTAAAAAATATTTTGAAAAAATTCCCCCTGTAAAAAATATTCCAGAAATGAGGATAAAAGAGCCAAAACAAATGGGAGAGAGAAGAATGCATATAAAAAAAGAAGGATTTTCAAAAAAACTTGGTATATCCTTCCATATTCCAGAAGCAGGTTCTACTGATGAAATACCCTTACAAATTCTTGCTTACATTCTTGGAGGGGATAAAACATCAAGGCTTTATAGAAAAATTGTTCATGAAAAAGGACTTGCAACTGAATGCTTCGCTTACGCGGATATAAGAATTGACCCTGGACTTTTTATAATAGTGGCTGATTTAAAACTCACCAGTTCTTTTGAAGAGGTCTTGAACGAAATCTTAGCAGAGATTGAAAAGATAAAAAATGAAGATATTGAGGAAAAAGAATTAGTTAAGGCAAAGAATCAGATAAAAGCCTCTTTTGTTTATTCTCAACAATCTGTGCTCCGTCAGAATTTTATAATAGGCAGTTTTGAAAATTTAAGGGGATGGAAAAAAATTTTAACATATCTTGATGAAGTGGATAAAGTTAGTAAAGAAGATATTAAAAGAGTTGCAAATTTTTATTTTGCCGAAAACTCAAGAAATATCTTATATCTTGAACCAATTTTGCCTCAAAAACTTGGGGAGGGAAAATGAAAGGGAGCATAATTATTATGATGAGTTTTTTGATTAATTTGAATGGTGGCGCAGGGTATAAAAAAGAAGTTTTAAAGAATGGATTAAAGGTTTTGGCCTATGAAAAAACAAAATTGCCG
>JBDRZF010000170.1:0-3563 GCA_039803805.1 Caldifarciminota bacterium | reverse complement strand
TTCTTATACTGCCATTAGAAATATTCCCTTATTTTTGATTACCTCTTCCCAAATCCTTGCCCTCTCCATAGATAATTTTTATGATTCAATTAAAAAATTTTTAAATTATCTTTTTTATATTTTTAATTTTATTCTCCTTTTATTTTTTATAAGAATACTTACAAATTCCTTTTATTATGATAGAGGTGGAGGAAATTTTGGCATTGGTCTTGATGAAAATGTGCAGCCAATAGGTGCTTCTAATTTTATTTTAAAAAACAATTTAAAAGGAAGGATATTGAATGATTTAAATCATGGAAGCTGGCTTATATGGAGTGTAAGAGAGCCTGTTTTTATAGATGGAAGGCTTGAAGTTATGAAAGAAAAGTTTTTTAAAAAATATAAGGAAAGTTTTAAACCCGGTGGTCTTCCGCAGCTTATAAAAGAATATAAACCAGACATTGTTATATTTGATTATTCTTATCCTGAAGCACTTTTCTGGGACAGGGATATAAAGAGTATGCCTGAATGGAGAATGATATATGCCGATGATAAGTCAGTTATATTTGCTCATAGAGATTTTATGCCTCATATTGGAAGAGTAAATTTTATGAAAATAATAAAAGAAATGGGAATTGATACAGTAATAGATGAAAAAGAGGTGTGGGAAATATTAAATAAAAAGAAAAAGTCATGGCTTATAAACTGGCTTGAGGGTTTTTATAAAAGAAAAGAACATGATAGAAAATTTTTAAATTTGGCATTTTATGCCTATTTATCACTTGAATTTAAATGTGCGGAAATTCTTTATCTAAATCTTTTAAAAAGGAATAGTAAATATAGAAAAAGTATTTATTTTAATTTAGGAGCAATTTATTATTTTACAGGTAAATTTGACAAGGCAATATTTTGTTATGAAAAAGTCCTTGAAGAAGAGCCAAAAAATTTGAAGGTAAGAAAAATAATCAATGAAATAAAATTGATGAAGGAATTTAAATAATTTTTTAAAATTTTATGGTTTTATACAAAACTTGACAAAGAAACTTTTTTTCAATATAATTATATTTAAAATCTTAAAAATTTAAGGGAAAAGATGAAAAGTAAATTTATCCTTTCGTTCATTTTAATCACATTTATTTATCAATATAAAATGGGAGCACAATGGATATACCTTTTAAACGAAGATTTTGAAACCACACCCCCGGATACTATTCCTGAAGGATGGACTGTTATTGACGGAAATAATGATGGAGAAAAATGGAAAGTAAAAGAAATTGCCGGAAATCATCAAGCAGTTTATAAAAAAGAAATATCTAATTATCGAACTTATAATGAAGAACTATGGACACCAAAAATAAACACTTCGGAAATTATTGAATTAAGATTTAAATATTGGTTTTACTTTTGGGTGTATGAAATTGGAGAAAAATATAGAATACATTTTAGAAAAAAAATAGGAAACTCATGGAGTGAATGGATACAATTGAAAGTTTATACCTCGAACACATCCGGTATCGATTCCTTTGATTTGACCAACCATCTTCCCTGTGATTCAATCCAATTCAGATTCTTTTATAGTGATTCAACAAGCCCGTCTCCTTGGGAAGGCGAATGTAGGTGTGATGATGTTATTCTTAAAGGTAAAAGTTTAAATATTTCTGAAATCCCCTTTAAAGAAAATAATTCACTCATTTATGTCTTTGATGTAACTGGAAAAGAGATGAAAAAGATTTTTGAGAAAAATAACATCCATCAAAAAATTAAACCTGGCATCTATTTTATATCTTTAAAATCTAAAAAATTTAAAGATGCTAATTTTAAAAAAATTATAAAACTTTTTTAAAAATCATAATTATTTGATTTTTTATTTCTCCTTCAATTAAAATTTAAATTATGGAAAGACAGAGATGGGCAACAAGGATTGGTTTAATTCTTGCAATGGCAGGGAATGCTGTTGGGCTTGGTAATTTTTTAAGGTTTCCTGTTCAGGCAGCAAAACATGGTGGTGGTGCCTTTATGATTCCCTATTTTATCTCCTTTTTACTTTTAGGAATACCACTTATGTGGGTTGAATGGGCAATTGGAAGATATGGAGGAGTAAGGGGGCATGGAACTGCGCCCGGAATTTTTTCTCTTTTAACAAAGAATAAAATTATAAAATATATTGGGGGGATAGGTGTTATAGGTCCAATTTTAATTGTTATTTATTATATGTATATTGAGTCATGGACGCTTGGTTATGCAATACTATCAATTTTTGGTAAGTTTCCAAAAGTAACTGATTTTAAGGGGGCAAATTTTGAAGAAATATTAAAACCCTTTGGGAATTTCCTGATAAATTATATAGGAGAAGGAAATTTTTTAATAAAACCGAACCCCTTAGCCTATCTTTTCTTTTTGATAACCTTATTTTTAAACATATACATAATTGGAAGGGGGATTGCAAGAGGGATTGAGGCAGTTGCTAAATTCTTAATGCCTCTTTTATTCTTGTTTGCCTTAATTCTTGTTATTAGAATATTTACGCTTGGAGCACCTGTTCATCCAGATTCAAATGCATTAAGAGGACTTTCATATTTATGGGAACCTGATTTTTCAAAACTCTTTAATTTAAATGTATGGCTTTCTGCTGCAGGTCAGATATTTTTCACATTGAGTATAGGAATGGGTGCAATAATGGCTTATGCAAGTTATTTAAGAGAAAAAGATGATATAGCATTATCAGGACTTACAACAGCATCAACAAACGAGTTTGCTGAGGTGATTCTTGGTGGTTCAATTGCAATCCCTGCTGCAATCATATTTTTTGGATATCATAATGCCGAAAAGATTGCAAATGCAGGTGCCTTTTCTCTTGGATTTATTTCAATGCCTGCAATATTCTCTTATATACCCTTTGGCAATTTCTTTGGATTTTTATGGTTCTCCCTTCTATTTTTTGCAGGAATAACATCATCACTTGCATTAACACAGCCTGCAATGGCATTCTTAGAGGATGAATTAAGAATAGAAAGGAAAAAGGCAGCAATTATGATAGGAATCTTCATATTTTTATCATCCCATATTCCAATATTCATAAAGGATGCCCTTGATGAACTGGATTTCTGGATGGCAACATTCTTTATAACATTATTTGCCTTAATTCAACTTATAGTTTTCTTCTGGATATTTGATTCAAAAAAAGCATGGGAAGAGATTAAAAAGGGTGCTGAAATAAATATTCCAGAAATATTTTATTTTATAATAAAATACATAACACCCCTTATTTTAATTTCTATATTTTTAGGATGGTTCATTCAAAGTGGATGGAAGAATATGATTTCGGGTTCGCCCGGTAAATGGATTGCAAGAATTTATATCATAATTGTTTTAATTTTTATGGGTATTTTAATTAATATTTCATCTAAAAGGAAGGAAAAATGAAAATATCAGGATGGATTTTTTTAATAATTTCATGGGGAATAGTCATCCTTCTTGTTAGTTTCTGTTATATAAATGTTTTAAAGAAAAAATAAATTGGACTGGATTGAAAAAATCAAAGAAGAGATAGGCAAAGAAAGTGTTTTAGAAGAAATTGAGACAAG
>JBDRZF010000169.1:0-3607 GCA_039803805.1 Caldifarciminota bacterium | reverse complement strand
ATAATTTAAAAATATCTGTCTTGCTAAATCTTCCGGATTTCTTTCATCAATATAAGACCAGGAACGAGAGGAGAAAAAATATTCGGCTTCTTTTAAAATTTTTTCTTTCTCCTCTCTATCTTTATCTTTTATTTTCTCAAAAATAATATTTAATGTTTCTTTAAATTTTTCAATCTTTACAATTCCACTTTTTAAAATATTTATCATTCCGGGGTCATACTCAAGTATCATTTCTATTTTTTTTCTCATTTCCTCCATTTGGTCCAAAAATCTCTTTTTTTCCCCTTCATTTTCAAATTCTATTTTTATGAGTAAATTTGCCAGTTCTTTATTAATTACCTCTCCTTTTAAGAATTTTATATTAAACCCTCTTCTATGAATCACCCCGGCAACCACATCTACAAGTCCAGCCCAATCTTTCGTGGTAATATCTATTTCACATTCCTTTTCCTTAATTTTTATGTCTAATTTACTTTTCATTCTACTGTAACACTTTTTGCCAAGTTTCTCGGTTTATCTACATCACAACCCCTTAAAAGGGCAATATGGTAGGCAAGTAACTGTAATGGAATTATAGTTAAAATTGGTTCAAGAACAGGTATTGTCT
This sequence comes from Caldifarciminota bacterium, assembly GCA_039803805.1. Lineage (GTDB taxonomy): Bacteria > Hydrothermota > Hydrothermia > Hydrothermales > Hydrothermaceae > JBDRZD01. The sequence continues at coordinate 3,000 of JBDRZF010000169.1, read as the reverse complement.
TAGGAATGATTATACAGGAATCAGCAATTTTCTTTATTTCATTGGCAGGGTTATTTGTTACTGCAATTATTCTGGCATCTCTTGCTTTTACTTCCATAATGTTTGAAAACATTTTATTATAAAGATAATTCCTCGGAATAATTGCAATTACAGGCCAGTTTTCATCTATTAAAGCAATTGGTCCATGTTTCATCTCACCTGCTGCATAGCCAGTAGCGTGAATGTAAGAAATTTCTTTTAGTTTTAAAGCGCCCTCAAGAGCAGTTATATAATTTAAACCTCTTCCTAAGAATATTGCGTTGTTATATTTATAATATTTCTTTGCAATTTCAGCAATTTCTTCCTCTTTCCCAAGTATATAACGAATTTTATCCGGTAATTTTTCAATTTCTTTTAATATTTCTCTTATTGTTTTCTTTTTAATTAGCCCTCTTTTATAAGAAACAAGAAGGCATATAAGAAGCAAATAAAAAAGTTCAGCAATATATGCTTTTGTTGAGGCAACACCTATTTCAGGTCCTGCATTTATGTAAATTGTATAATTTGATTCTCTATCTATTGTGCTTCCTTTAACATTTACAAGGGATAATATGGGGATTTTTTTGCTCTTTGCAAGTTTTATTCCTTCAATAGTATCTGCAGTTTCACCTGATTGAGAAACTCCGATCAGCAAGGAATCTTTAAAAAAAAGAGGTTCTCTATATCTAAACTCAGAAGATAATTCACTTTCGGTGAAAACTTTTAAATATTTTTCAAATATATACTTTGCGTAAAGTGTAGCATGATAACTTGTTCCTGCTGCTTGAAAAATTATATGTTTTTTATTCTCAAAAAATTTTAAAAACTCATTTCCCTGTATTTCTATTTCTCCATTTTTTATAACTCTTTTAAGATTTTCTTCAATTACCTTAGGCTGTTCATGGATTTCTTTAAGCATAAAGTGGGCATATCCACTTTTTTCTATCATATCCTCTTCCCATTCTATATACTTTATCTTTTTTTTCTTTTCCTTCCCTGAAAAACTGTATATTTTGACACTATCTCTTTCCATTATTACTATTTCTTCTTCATCCAAAGTAATTATTTTTCTTGTATGAGACAAAATTGCTGGAATATCAGAAGCAAGAATATTTTCTCCTTCTCCTAATCCAACTATAAGAGGGGATCCTTTTCTTATTCCTATTATTTTATCCGGGTGGAATTTGGATATGATTGCAATAGCAAATGAACCTTTTAATTTTTTTACTATTTTTAAAATTGTTTTTAAGATATCACCGTTATAGTTTTCCTCTAACAAATGGGGAATTACTTCAGTATCTGTTTCTGAGACAAATCTATGTCCTTTTTTGATTAATTTCCTTTTTATTATTTCAAAATTTTCAATAACTCCATTATGAACTACGGCAAAATTCTTTTTACAATCAAGATGGGGATGTGCATTTATATCATTTGGTTTTCCATGGGTTGCCCACCGTGTATGACCTATACCAACCTTTGCTTTAAGAGGTGTTCCATTTAAAGACTTTGCAAGTTCGTATATTCTTCCTTTTTGTTTTTTAACAAATATTTCATTCTCATTTATAAGAGCAATTCCGACAGAATCATAACCTCTATATTCCAATTTTTCAAGACCAACGAGCAAAACGCTATCTACATTCTTATTCCCGATATAACCTATTATTCCGCACATTATCTATTAAATATTTACTCTTCTTGTCTTAAAGAATATCTTACCTCTATAGGTGTTCCATAGGCTGTAATTTCAACTATTACTTCATTTGAAGTTATAGATTTTACATACCCTCCTCTTACTTTATCTTTTTCCCTTATAAAATATGCTCTTCCATCACTTCCTTCAAATAAAGCAGCATTGCCTCTGTTCCCTTTTAAAATTCCAACGAGTTTCAATGTTGAAAGATCTATTTCTTTTTCTTTTTCCTTAAAGGTGGCTCCAACAAGAGGTTTAAGAGGGTCAGGTCTCCCTAATGCCTGATATGGATATCCTTTTGGCATGAATGTATCCTTTATTGCAATTGTATCTATTTTTATTTCTTCAGGTCTTATTTGTGGTAAGGGGGTTTTTTCTATCTCTTCCATTTTTTTCTCTCTTTTTCCGCAACTTAAAATTATTCCCAAACTAATAATTGATATGAAAAATTTTTTCATCTTACACCTCCAAAAATATAAATTTTTGCCTGTAAAGAACCCTCAAGTGTGTATTCTTCTTCCTTTTCTTTTTTAGAACTGATATTTGTATTCCATGTAGTTACGAGTCTTTGGAGTGTTGAAATTTCTGAGAGAAATTCACATAAACTATGAAAGTTTGATTTTATTTTCAAATCTAAAGGAACCTGTTGAATGGAAATTTGTACTATACCTTCCTTTCTTTTTTCCGGGGTTTGTGCAGGTGAAACTGTTTTAGTTATATATTGGGATGGAGTGCCTCTTTTGAACTCAATGATTTTTATTCCTGCTTCCATTGCCCTCTGTGTAACAAGTCTTATTACATCGTCTATTTTTTCCTCAGGGGGTAAAAGCCTCTGGGAAAGTTCCCATTTATATTCTAAGGATTTAATTTTTCTTTCAAGCATTGGTAAATCTCGCACAGCCTGTCTTGCTGAAGCAAGTTTTGCTTCAAGACCTTTTAGTTCATTTGTTAGATTTTCTAACTCCTTTTGCCATTTTGTATAAAATAGGAAGTGATAGAGTAAGAAAATTACAAGAGAAACTAAAACACTAAATATTATAAAACGATATTTTCCTAAGTTCATTTATTCCTCCTTTTTAAAAACTTTAAGAACTCCATCAGGATTTACTTTTATTTCCAATTGAAATATAATTACTTCTACTTTTTCTTCGGTTTTTTTGGAGAATGATTTGAAAGTTACATCTGAGAATATTTCTGATTTTTTAATATTTGTTATAAAGTCAGCAATAGAAAGAGCAGAAAAACTTGTTCCTTCAAGAGAAATTGTTTTTGCTTCAGAGTTATGGGTTAAT
>JBDRZF010000168.1:0-3645 GCA_039803805.1 Caldifarciminota bacterium | reverse complement strand
TAAAAGGTCATCTTTATGATGAAAAAAATTATACTTTTTACAAAAATTTAAAATTTTAATATTTATTTCATTTAGATATTCTTCAAAATTCTTAAAAAATTCCAACATTTTTCAAAATCTGCCAATTCTTTTGAAAAGAAATTCCCTTAAACTGGCATTTTTTGAAGTCAAATTGAATATGTTTTCCTTCCAGCATATTTCAAAACAAATAGGAAATCCTTTTTTTCTTAAATAATTTATGAATTCTAAATGTTTACCTTTTCTCCATAAATTTTTTATTGATTCGTTTTTTAAATTGCCAAGTTTTAACCCGTTTAAAAATGAACAGGGTATGAGGTTCCCTTCAACATCTATATGAATTTGATGAAAAGAGGGACATTTTTTCCTTCTTGTAAAAAAAATACCTTCTAATATTTTTATAATTTGAGAAAGAAAATTTTTATTGAGTTCAACAAGTTTTTTCGTTTCTTTATAATTTAAACTCAGTTTTTCTTCCTGAATTAAATTTATTGCCCCTATTTTTTCCCCTTTCCATTTTGTTTTTTCAAAAATTTCTTTTTTAATCTGAATAACTTTTCCAAAATAATGCTCATCAATACCACCTGTATCTTTTTCTATTTTTTCTTTTATTTTTTCAATCTCATTTATATTCAATTTTGAAACACATGTGAGAACACAGAGTTTTGGTCTTTCATTATCTTTTCTTAATTCTTTTAAAATTTTTATTCCCTTTATCCCCTTTTCATAAGCACCTTTTACCCCTCTTATAAAATCATTTAAACCATCATAACCATCTATAGAAAATTTTATTAAATCAACTTTTGAAGAAATTAATTTTCTTGCAATCTCCTCATTTAAATTCATACCTGTTGTAACAATCTGAACATAACCGTTTTTCTCTTTAATGTATTTTATTATTTCGGGTAAATCATTTCTTAAAAGGGGTTCTGTATCAACGAATAAAAATTTTTTAACACCAAAGGAAATTAAATCATCTACGATTTTAAATATCTCTTCCTTTTTCATTCCGTAATCTTTATTTTTTTCATATATTTTCCAGTATTTGCAGGTTTTACATTTATGCATACATTTTATATTAAGTGTTATATGGGCTAAAGTTGGAAGATTATTCTTAAGTCTTATGAATTCTTTTAATAATTTTTTCAAAAAATTATTTTGAAAACTGCTCTTCTATTTTTCTTTTGGAGTTCTATTTTTAAAGATTTTTCAACAGGTCTTGAATTCCCATAAGCAGAAGCATAAATTTTTTCCTCTGGAATTCCTTTTTGAACAAGATATCTTAAAATCTCGGTTGCTCTTCTTGCAGAGAGTTCCCAGTTTGTTGGAAACAGGTCTTCTTTTGATTTAACCGGTGTTCTATCTGTATGAACACCAACTTCAATTTCTTTAAAATTTATTTTATTTAAAAATTCGTAAAGTTTTGAAAGTTTTTCTTCTCCTTTTTTTGATATCTTATATCCACCGGGCTCAAATATCTCATCAGTTAAAATCTCTATTTCTAATTTATTTCTTTCTTCTCTTAAAGAGAACTCACCTGATAAAATTCTTTTTGCCTCTTCAAAAACCGCAGGGACTGTTTCTCTTTCTTCTTTTGGAAAACTCTCAACCAAAGAAGAAAGTTCTTTTGAAATTTTCTCAGTTAAAACCTCTCTTTCCTTTTCAAGTTCTAAAACATAATTTTTTAAAGGAGAAACATAAAATCTATTATATAAAAAGAAAATGGTTATAATTATCAATATTATTAAAATCAGAATTAATTCCCTTAATTTCAAGTTATTTCAATTCCTCCCTGTTCAAATAAATATCTTTTTATTTTCTGGGTTGTTGTTTTTGGGAATTCTTCTTCCCTTATTGAGAAACTTCTTACCCTTTTATAATCGGCAAGTTCTTTATTTATCTTTTCAATCTCCTCTTCCATTATTTTATTAAGTTTTTCATCTGTAATTTCAATCCCCTTTTCCTTTGACCATTCATCAAGAAATTCAAAATCAGGATAAATTATGGCATGGATTTCTTCTACTTTTGTTTTTGGATGAATTCTTGCGAGAACAAGAACTTCTTTTATAAATGGAGACTGTAAAAGTTTTTCTTCAATCTCTTCAGGATATATATTCTTGCCACCTTTTGTTACAATAACGGATTTCTTTCTTCCTGTAATATATAAAAATCCATCCTTATCAATCTTACCCATATCACCTGTTAAAAACCACTCACCCCTGAAAACTTTTTTTGTTGCCTCTTCATTCTTATAATATCCTTTCATCACTATTTTCCCTTTTACCCCTATCTCACCTACTCCCTCAGGGTCAGGGTCAAATATCTTCACTTCAACACCTGGGAGTGGTGGACCAACAGATTCATTTTTACATTTACCGGGCAGATTTACACTTACAACAGGTGAAGTTTCAGAAAGTCCGTAACCCTGATAAATTGGAAAACCCATAAGTTCATATTCTCTTGATATCCATCTCGGGAGTGCAGCACCTCCTGAAATCAAATATTTTAATCTATCAAGCCCAAGTTCCTTTCTTACTTTTTTAAATAAAAGATGAGAAACCCTTTTATTACCTGCAAGTTGAAACATCTTTGATAATCCTTTTAACGAATAGAACATTCCTTTTTTTATAATATTTGCTTTTCTCACATTTTTATTTATTCCCATGAGTAACTTTTCAAGTAAAAGAGGAACAACTAAAAATATTGTTGGTCTTGCTGTTTTTAAATCTTCTAATAATTCTTTTGATTTTAAAGAACGAGCATAAAATATTTCACAACCAACGGTTAAAGGTGCTAAGAATCCACAGGTTCCTTCAAAAACATGATGTATGGGTAAAATTGAGAAAAAAACATCATTTTCGTCAACATCAAGAACTTTTAGCATCATCTCAATATTTGAAAGGATATTGTCATGGGTAAGCATTATCCCTTTTGGAAGTCCTGTTGTTCCTGAGGTATATAATATCAAAGCAACATCACCTCTTTTTAATTCCTCTGGTTTATCCATCTCTTTTATTTCACTAAATATAAATGGTAAATTTGGCTCTGGGTTCTCAGAATCAAAAGAAATTATTTCTTTAAGTTCTGGAATATCATCTTTAACTTCTACAATTTCATCATAAAACCTTGACGAAACAAACAAAAATTTTGATTCTGAATGCCTCATTATATGAGCCCACTCAGAAGAAGTTGCTCTTGAATCCAAAGGAACAACTATCCCACCTGCCCATAAAATTCCTAAATGGCACATTCCCCATTCAGGTCTATTTTCACCTAAAACTGCTGCCCTTTCGCCCTTTTTAAATCTTTTTGATTTTAGATAGCCAGCAATTTTTTTTACATTTTCAAGAAGTTCTGAATAGGTAACCTCATAAAACACATTCTCCTTTCTCATCCTCATTGCGATTTTCTCAGGATATCTTTTGGCACAAAAAGTTAAAATATCAACTATTTTATTATAATTTTCTACAGGTATTTCTCTTCCTTTCATAATGCTAAATTATATAAGATTATAAAAATCAGAGTCAATTTCCACATCAATTTCAGGGTATAAGAGTGATTCAGGAGGCTCCTTTATTTTAATTATATCCTTTTCAGTTGTTATAAAATAATCATAATTTTTTGAAA
>JBDRZF010000167.1:0-3710 GCA_039803805.1 Caldifarciminota bacterium | reverse complement strand
TATTTTTCAAAAATAACTTCACCCCCTTTAATTTATAATTTTATAGAAAACAATGAAATAATATTTTCCTGTGAAGATGGAAATACTTATATTTTAAATCCATTAAATCTTTCTTATAAACTCTTCTTTACAGCAAACCCTGGAAAAGGTCTTGCAATAGTAGAAGAGGAAAATGATAAGTATCTTGTAATTTTAAATGAGAATGGTGTATTGCATTTAATAGATAAAAATTTGAAGGAAAAAGAAAAATTTCCTTTATTTTCACCGAGTTTAATCTCCACAAATTCACTACCTCTTGTTGCAGATTTTGATTCTGATAATGAATATGAGATAGGGGTTTTAAGAGGAGATGGAAATTTTTATATAGTGAATTTAAATGGGGAAATTGAAGGTGAAAAAAATGTTGGAGAAGGGATTTTTTCTTCTTTATCACTAATTGATTTTGATAAAGATGGATATTTTGAAATATGTTTTATAAAAGGTGATAGTTTAATAATTTTAAATCACAACGGAAGTTATGCAAATGAGTTTCCCTTAAAAATAAAAGGGAATAAATTTTTAAGTCCTTATAGCATTCCCTTAACCTTTTATTTTAAAAATAAGTTTTCAATTTCCTATCCAGAATTTTCCAAATTCTCTCAAATTTATGAAGATTTTAAAAAGGACCCTTATTTCCCATTACATATTCCAAATAATGGAAATGCAATTTTAACTGATATAAATAATGATGGTAAATATGAAATATCAGGATTTTCAAAATATTGTGAAGTTCATGTATTCAATTTAAAAATAGATTCCATTATTTTTCCTAAAACAGCGTATGATAATCAGAATACATCCTTTTTCAAAATTCGTTTAACCCCACTAAAAAGAGAAGAAAAGGAAAAAGTTTATATATATCCGTCAATTTTAAAACAAAATAGAGCAACATTAAGAGCATTTTTTGAAAATTCAGGTTATTTAAAAGTGGAATTCTGGACATTTTCAGGAATAAAATTAAAGAATAACAAATTTTTTATTAAAGGGAATGAATTTAATGAATTTGATATTGACTTAAGTGATTTTGGTTCAGGAATATATGTTTTGAGATGGGAATTTGGTAAAAAGAAAGGCTTCTTTAAATTCTCAATTGTGAAATGAAAGTTCTCATTGTAATTCCCACATATAATGAAAGAGAAAATGTTGAAAGGATAATAGAAGAAATATTTAAATTTTTGCCTTCTGCAAACATTTTGATTGTTGATGATAATTCACCTGATGGAACTTCTGAAATTGTAAGGGAAATAATGAAAAAGGATAAAAGGGTTAATTTAATTTTGAAGGAAAAAAAAGAAGGACTTGGAAAGGCATATAAGACAGGTTTTAAATGGGGAATAGAAAAAAATTATGATATAATTATTCAGATGGATGCAGATTTTTCCCATTCACCAGAAGTTCTTCCTGAATTCATAAGGGAAATAGAAAAGGGATATGATTTAATAATAGGTTCAAGATATTTAAATGGAGTAAGCGTGGTAAATTGGCCGATTAAAAGGCTTTTACTTTCATATTTTGCCAATGTTTATGCAAGAATATTAACAGGTGTTCCTGTAAGGGATTTAACAGGTGGATTTAAAGCATGGAAAAAGGAAGTTTTAGAAAATCTTCCATGGAAAAAAATAGATGCAGAAGGTTATGGATTCCAAATAGAAACAACATTTTATGCTAAAAAACTGGGATACAGAATAAAAGAATATCCAATAATTTTTATTGAAAGAAGGGTTGGTGTTTCAAAGATGTCAAAAAAGATAATATTTGAGGCCTTTTTTCTTGTTATAAAACTTTTCTTTTTAAGATTTTTTAAAAGGAGGTAGAGATGAAAATACCAATATTGAAATTATTTAAAAAATCTCCTTTTAAACCATTAAGATTTCATATGGAAAAATCTCTTGAAACTTTGTCTTTTTTGAAACCACTTTTTGATTACCTTTCAGAGGGGGATTATGAAAAAATTGAAGAGACTGCTGAAAAGATATATAAACTTGAACATGAATGTGATAAAATAAAAGATGAAATAAGGGACCATTTACCAAAAACAATTTTTCTTCCCTTTGCAAGAACAGATTTTTTATCATTAATTCATGAACAGGATGAGATTCCCGATAAGGTTGAAGATATAGCAGTTCTTCTTACTCTAAAAAGAATTAGGATGCCAGAGGAGATAAAGGAAGAATTTTATATATTTCTTGAAAGAGTTCTTGAAACAGTAAAACAGGCTGTTGAAATAGTTAAAGAGATGGATTTAATTCTTGAATCTTCATTTTCAAAGAAAGAAATAGAAAAGGTACATTCACTCATTGATTTACTTGAGGAGATGGAATGGAAGGCTGATAAAAAGGCTTGCAAGGTTACAAAAATAATTTTGTCTCTTGAAAATAAACTTTCATTTGTTGAGATGTTATTATGGATGAACATAATAAAGGAACTTTCTGCACTTGCTGACCATGCCGAATCAATGGGGAAAAGTATAAGACTCATGATTGCAAAGGTTTAAAATGTTTATCTGGATAATCCTTTCATCTTTAGCAGCAGTTTATATGGCATTTGTTTTAGGAGGAAATGATGCCGCAAATGCAGTTGCAACTTCTGTTGGTTCAAAGGCAATAGATTATAAAAAGGGTGTTATAATAGCAGCAATTTCAAATCTTATAGGTGCTTTACTTGTTGGAGGTCATGTAACCCAAACAATCGGCAAGGATATTGTTAAAATAGAATATTTTGTTCAATACAGAAATTTATTTATTCTCGGAATGTTTTCCTCCTTATTTTCAGCAGGTCTATGGGTTCAAATTGCAACCCAACTCGGGATGCCAATTTCAACAACCCATTCAATAGTTGGTGCAATTATTGGATTTGGTTTATTTGCTGGAGGAATAAGTTATGTGTACTGGTTAAAAATTTTAAAGATATTTTTATCTTGGGTAATATCTCCAATTTTGGGCGCAGTTGTTGCCTTTTTTATTTTCAATTTTGTGAGATTATTAATTCTTGATGCAAAAGACCCTTTTTTAAATGCAAAAAAATACGGACCAATTTTATCTTCTTTTGTATTTATAATAATAACATTTTCAACAATTTATAAAGGACTTAAATTAAATGTGCCATTTTTTCAATCAGTAATTATATCTATTTCTTTTGCCTTTTTTGGATACATAATAACATGGTCATTTTTAAAAGAAAGAGAAGAGAAGAATGGAGTTTATTCAAAAGTTGAAAAACTTTTCGGAGTCTTACAACTCCTAACAGCCACATATATGGGATTTGCTCATGGTGCAAATGATGTAGCAAATGCAATAGGTCCTGCTGCTGCAATATATTCAGTAATGAAAGGAACAGGAAAAGAATTTTTTATCCCGGTCTGGCTTTTATTCTTTGGAGGATTGGGACTTGCATTGGGAACTGCTCTTTTTGGATATAAGGTGATTAAAACTGTTGGTGAGGAAGTAACTGATATAACTCCAACAAGGGGCTTTTCTGCTGAATTTGCTGCTGCAACAACAGTTTTGATATTCTCAAAACTCGGTTTACCAATCTCAACAACTCATACAGTTGTTGGGGCTGTTATAGGAATTGGAATTGCAAGGGGTATGGCGAGTTTAAATTTAGGTGTTATAAGAAATATAATTTTATCATGGATGTTTACTGTACCTGTCTCTGCAATTTTATCAGGT
>JBDRZF010000166.1:0-3736 GCA_039803805.1 Caldifarciminota bacterium | reverse complement strand
TGAAAATATTTTTGACTCTCTAAAATTAAAGTTCCAGTGCATTCTTTTTCTTTACTATTTGAGGAAGTAATTTTTTAAATCTTTCTTTTGTTTTTAAAATCCATTCTTCAAAATGTTCTTTCATTTTTTCCTTTGTCCACCTATTTTCATTTAAATCTTTACCATCAAAATAAAAACCATTTTCTCTTAAATAGCATGGTGTTAAGCATACAGGGCACCTGAATTTATTATTTTTTAAATGCTCAAAATTTTTATTATAATCTACTGGACATTTGTCAGAAATGGTTGATTCATAAGGTTTTTCTTCAAAATTCAAAATTTTATTTATTCCTTCATCAACTTTATATAAATTCTCATCAAGTAAAACTTCACCTGGTCCTGCACCAAATAAAATGAAACTATCTATAATCTTATATCCTAAGGCAAGCAAAAATATGTTCATAAAGGGAATTTGAAATTGGTCCCAATCAATTGGGGAAGCAACACCAATACTTATCGCAGGTCTTATCTTTAAATCTTTTATGATTCCATAAATGCATAAAAATCTATCAATAACCATTTTTAACTTACCCGGAATTGTTAAAACATAAGTTGGTGCAATTAAGATTAATGCATCATTTTTAGTAATTTCATCAATCAGTTTGTAAAGGTCATCATTTAGTTCACATCTTTCATTTTTGAAAACACATCTCATACATCCATTACATTCTTTTATTTCAAAATCTCTTAAAAATATTAGATTAATCAAGTTGGAGAATTTTTTATTTATATAATTACCTATTGTTTCGCAATTTCCCCTTTTCCTGTTTGAGCAGATTAAAACACCAATTTTCATTTCAAATTTATCATTATTTTATTTTTTTCTTTCTTAAAAGTTCCATAAACTTCATTTATATTAAGTAAATTAAGAAAAGGATATATTTTATTCTCTAAAATGAATTCATCAGGAATAGTATTTGCAAAATAATCTTTTAGAAATTCCAAGAATTTAATTCCATCAAAATAAAGAAAGAGGTTCTCTTCTTGCGGAAAATCTTTCTTTTTCTTACCTTTATTTAAAACTGAAATTTCATCTCTTAGAATATCAAGGGAAGAGGATATGTAAAAATCATTTCTAAAATTGAAATATCCAATAAAATCTTCATTATTTTTACCTATAAAAAATTTATAATAAATACCTTCTTTTTTTCCTTCTATTTTATCTCCACCTTCCTTTGAAATTTCCGAAATGAAGGAATTGAAAGACCTTTCCATTTCATTTCTTTTTTCAATTTTGATTAAAAATAATGGAACATAATAATCTCCAAGATATTTCAAACCATTAAAGGAAATTGCAAAACTCTCTCCAATATCCTTTAAAAGATAAAAGTATTTTTCAAAAAATTTTTCAATTTTCTCTTCTTTCTTTTCTTTTATAAACTTTTCAATTTCTTCTTTTAAATTGAAATTTTTAAAGGATATATAAAATACATGATCAGGTGGAAATTCTAAATTCCTTAAATCAGGTTCTAAATTCTTTAAAATTTTTCCAAAAAGATGAGAAGGCTCTTCAATTAAAAATGTAAATCCTTCATTTTCCTTATAGTAAAAAATAAACTTTTCTGCCTTAAAAAGAACCCCTTCTTTTAAATATGCACCATATATTAAGATATTTTCTGGAAAATCTCTCTTATAAAATTTTTTAAATCTTTTTTTCTCTTTTTTCAAATGTTCAATTATCTCTTTAAGCAAATTTTCATTATTTGAAATTACAATATACTTTTCAATTAAAAAGAGACCAAAATTTTCTCTTAAAAATGTATAAGGTACCCCTAAAAACTCTTTTTCAAATCTTATCAAATTATAAATTAAATTTATAAAAATTCCCTCTGGCTCTAAAACTATTAAATACCCATTTTCATAAAAGCCAATCCCCATCTTTTTAAAAATTCTTATAAAATCTCTTTTTATAATCTCATCCCTTAGTTTTTTAGGAACACTGAGATATAGAAGTAAATCTTCAATTATACCTTTATTTTTAATAGTATCAATAAGTCCATTTTTATTCAAGTTTTCTAAAATCTTATCCATATCATCAAAAACAATATATGCATTTACACCCTTTGTAAAAATATCTTCCATTTCTTCAATCTTCCATGCAGCAGAAGGGATTCTTTTATAAAAGATAAAGAATAAAATGAGGATTAAAAGGATGATTATAACTGGGATAAATATATAAATTAATCTTTTCATAATTACCTCCTTTTACTTAAAAAATTTTCTAAATTTCCATATTTTTCTAAACTATCTTGCATCATCTTTTTATAAATTTCTATTTTTTTAATCTCCTCTCTATAACTTTTTATATCATTAAAAATTTTCTCATTGAAATTATAAGGACAAAGTAAATAAATTATTCCCTCTTCTATTTCCTTTTTAAAATTATATTTTGATAAAGCAACATGTAAGAGTTCATGAATTATGATATCTTCAATTATTGAATACTTTTCAAGCAAATTTAATGGTGCGAGTTTAATCGTATCTTTTTCTATATATCCTCCATAAAAGGGCTTTATTTTTAAATTTTTTGTAAAATTAAAATAATCAATTGTTTCTTTAATTACGAAATAGTTATCAATCTCAATTCCATTTTCTTTACATATTCTTTCAAATCTATAAAAGGCGTTTTTTAAATAAGGTAAATATTTTTCACCACTTATTGAATAAAAAACAAAATTTTTATCCTTAAAAACTTTATATTCAAATCTTAATTTTTTTATTTCTACATCTTTAAAATAAAAATTTATTATTTCTTTGTAATTAAAGCCCTTTAATGCCATAACTTTTGCACCTTCCTGACACATCCCAATTCCATGCCCAAGTCCTTTCCCTTCAAAGATGTAAAAATTTTCATCCTCATATAGATTAAATAAATTTGATTTTAAAGTATTCCATCCATATTTTCTTGAAATCATATTTCTGAATTCCCATCCAGAAATTTCTTTATTATTTAATAAAATTTTTTTAATTCTGCCACTTTCTCCAATTTCAATTATTTTTAACTTACCAATTTTCCTTTTTTCTATTTTAAATATCCATTTAGAATTTTTACTATTCTGACAGTATGGATCAACTTTTGCTTCAACATATGGAATATTTAAATCAAATATTTCTTCAGGTGAAGCAGTAAAGCCACCACAACAGGAGGAATAAAATGGTTCAATTAATTTCCCATTATATGTTAAAACTTCTCCGTCAGTTTCTATTACTGCTTTTCTTGAAACTGCTGTTTCATCAACAATTCCCCTATAAACCTGACAATGGGTTAAATCACAAAAATCATAATCTTCATGTCTTTTTGAAAAAAGGACAAATGTTCTGGATAGAAGTGCTTGTGCCTTTAATGCTTCAAGATAGGAAGTCCCGATTTCTGCCACAATAACAGAGGGAAGGTAATCCCTTAAATTTATATGATTTATTATAAAAAGTTCGTCATTTTTTGCATATATTCTTATTTTCCCTCTGTATTTTCTTCTAATATTTTTGCTTTCTATTAAAATTTCATCTGGAGAGACTATGAAAAACTCATTTTTTATAAAGCCATTTACCTTAATTTTATCTTTATTATAAATTTTTACAAAATACTTATTATTTCCTGAATGGACATAAATTTCCTTTAAATTGTATTTTGATAAAATTCTAACAGAAATTTCTTTTGTTAAATCAAAGGGTATTAAAAATAAAAATATTATTATTT
>JBDRZF010000165.1:0-3746 GCA_039803805.1 Caldifarciminota bacterium | reverse complement strand
TTTTACTTCATTTATTATTTTAAAAATACCTGAACCATTTTTAATTTCCACTTTCACTTTCTTTTTAATTAAAGCCTCTTTTAAGAGCTTTTGATAGGGATTTTCTTTTGAACCATCTGGCATAAAAAGAACCCTTTTTTTCATCATTTTATAGTTTTTAAAAAAAGATTTTTTATTTCCAAAAAATTCTCATTTTTTAAAAAATTAATAAAGAATAAAAAGGAAAAAATGTATAAAAAAGTAAAAAGGAAAAAAATTATAAAGAAGTTGAAAATGTTATAATTTGATATAAAAAATTTTTCAAAAATTATTATAAAAATGAAAGATATAAAAGAAGAAAGAATTGAAGGTAAGAAAATTTCAAAAATTTCCTTTATCTTTGATTCAATAATTTTGAAAACATGAAAAATGGCAAAAATATCAACAAAAAAAGCACTTATAAGAATTGCAAGAGAAGTGCCAACTATTCCAAAAAATTTTGTAAAAGGATAAACAATTATTCCAAATATTAAAAGTCTTATAAATTGGTAAAGGGTTGCAAAATATGGCTTACCAATTGCCTGAAAAAATGGGCCTGTTGTTGCACTATGAGCCCTTAAAAATCCCCATAATGCAAGTATTTTCATTGGCAGAATTATTTCAATCCATTTCTCTCCTAAAAAAATTTTGACAAAGGGATTACCAAAAATAATTATCCATAAGGTAAAAATGAAAGCAAAAATAGAAATTATTGAAAAGGTTTGTAAATAACCCTTTTTTAATTTTTCTTTTATTTCCTGTATTCTTGAATAGGCAGGAAAAACAACCTGTGAAACTGCCCATGTAATTTCTGTTGTAGGCAAATTTGAAATTCTAAATGCTACCTGATAAAGTCCTAAAAAATATGCACCAAGAATCTTCCCTATTACTATATCTCCTCCCTGATTTAAAAAGAAAAGGATAATATTAGAAATTAAAATCCATTTACCAAAAGAAATAAGAGGGGAAAGAATTTTTATATTAAAAGAAAATTTTGGTTTATATGGGTGAATTAAAAAACTTGTTATTAAAAGAACAAAACTTTTTGAAATTGTGCCAAAGATAAGAGCCCAAAAATTTTTAAAAATTAAAGCAAAAAAAATAGAAACAAAAAATTCAGTAATTATTCCAATAAATTGATAAATAAAAAATATTTTAAATTGAAGTTCTCTCTGCCATAAAACAACAACTCCAATATTTAAAGATGATTGAAATAAAAAATAAATGCTCAAAACTCTTATTGCATTTATAGATTCATTAGAATTAAAAAAATTACCGATAAAGGAGGAAGAAATTAAAAGGAAAGTGGCTAAGAAAATGCCTCTTAAAACAAGAAATGTCCAGGCATCATTTAAATATTTGTCCACTTCCTCTTTCTTTTGAATTAATGCCTGGGATATGCCTGTTTGAGTAAATGTGTCAACCACTGTAATTGTAAGAAGAGCAATTCCGGCTATTCCAAAATCCTTTGGTCCTAAAATTCTTCCGAGAATAACAAGTCTAATTAAATTTAAAAATTGTTGTAAAACCCTGTAAGAAAATACAAATATTCCTCCTTTAAATGTTTTTTCTTTTAAACTCCCAATTTTTTTCATTTGCAATATTCCATCGTTTATTATTAATATTATAATTTAAAGAACTTTTGTAAAAAAATCAACATATGAAAAAATTAATTTTAACTTTTCTTTTTTACATTTTAATATGCTCCCTTTTTATTTATCTTCTTTATGACCTAAATATAAAAATAATATTAAAAATAATAATATCTATTTCTTTCTTAATTCTTCTTTTTTTAACAAAAAGTTTTTCCCTTTATTTTTTAATCCTCTCACCTCTTTTCTTAACATTTCTTTTAAGATTGTTTTTGAAAGTTCCTGAATATTTCATTCCAACAATTTCTATAACTATAATAGATTTTTTCTCTTTTTTTTACCTATTTAAATTATTTTATCTAAATTTTAAACTAAAAGTAAAAGAAAACTTTTCTCCTTTTTTAATTTCTTTTCTTTTTCTAATCCTTTTCTCTTTATTATTTTCAAAAAATGCAAAATATACTTTAATAATGTTTCTCTTTATCCTTTCAGTGTTTATATATTATATAGCACTCGTAAATGAAATAACAGAATTAAATAAAATATACCTTTTCATATTTTTCATCTCCATATTTTCTCTTTTTAATTCTTTCATAGGTTTTTTGCAATGGAAAGGAAAAGCAATAGTAATTCTGGGTGAATTTTTAACTAAATTGCCAACAGGCTCTTTCTTTGGAGCCACAAGAGTAAGGGGTATACTTTCTCATATGAACAGTTATCCTGCAATTCTTGCTTTTTTAAATCCAATCTTTCTCTCTGTTTTATTTTCAAATGCTCAAAAATATATTAAACTTTCTTGTATCTTAGCAATAATTTTTTCAATTCCCGGCATCATTTTTTCTCTTTCAAGGGCTGGTTATATATGTTTAATAACAGGTTTTTTATCATTTTTTTTCCTTTATCTAATAAAAGAAAAGAAAAAAGAAGAAATTATTAAAATACTGACCCTTTTTTTATTAGCAGTATTAATTTTTTTATCAATTATATTTATCATTCCACAAGTTAAAATGAGGATAATCAATACAATAACCTTTACCAAAGATATATCTGCAAGGGTAAGATTTTATTTATGGAAAAACTCAGTAAAAACTTTTTTTGAAAAACCACTTGGTATAGGATGGGGAAATTTTATTTACCAGCCCTATTCACTTGGACTTTGGAGACCACATAATCTTTATATTCATTTAATGATAGAACTTGGAATAGGTGGTATAATTTTATTTTTATTTTTTTCATTTTTCTTAATTAAAAAATTATATTTAAAATTCAAGATGGTAAAGGAAAGGGATTTAAAGTTCCTATTATTTGGGATAATTTCTTCATGGATAATATTTTTAATTCATAATATATTTGAATCAATATGGATTCCTTATTATCATAATCTTGAAAGTTATACATTTGCATGGCTTCTTTTTTTAACAAATTTTTTAATCAATAAATAACATTTTTAAAAATTTCATACATAATTTTTGCACTTTCCTCCCATTTGTATTTTGATGAAATTTCAAAACCCTTTTTCACAAGTTCTTTTTTCAATTCTTCATTATTTAAAATTTCATATATTTTTTCTGCAATCCCCTCATAATCTAAAGGAGAAAAAGAGGGAATTTTTCCTTCTGTAATCTCAATTAATGAATCTATGTTTGATATTACACAGGGCACACCACATTTCATTGCTTCAATAACAGGAAATCCAAAGCCTTCATAAAAGGATATAAATAAAAAAATATCAGCATTTTGATATATTTTTAAAAGTTCTTCTTTTTCAACATAATCTTTAAAAATTATAAAATCTTTATAGGGATGTTCATTTATTTTTCTTTCTATTTCTTTAAAACCCTCTTCCTTTTTACCAACAAGCAACAAATAATGCTTTAATTTATATTTTCTTTTCAAAATATTAAATACTTCTAAAATCCCTATTACATTCTTTCTTTTCGTAATTGCACCTACATAAAGAATATAGGAAAAATCAAATAAATTTTTATTATTAGCAGGTTTAAAAAAATCGTCAACTCCATGATAGACATAAAAAGTTTTTCCCTTTGCTTTTGGAAAAAATTTTTCAACTTCGTCTTTTATAAATTTTGTTGGAGTTATAATTGCTTCTGCTTTTTCAATAGATAAAGGTAAAAA
>JBDRZF010000164.1:1490-3758 GCA_039803805.1 Caldifarciminota bacterium | reverse complement strand
CTGTCAATTTTTCACCCTTTAAATTTGTAAATAAATATTCAGATTCAATATTATTTCTTTTTTTCTCTTTAATATAATCAAAGATTGCCTCTTTTGTTTTTAAAGGAATTGGAATGATTCTCACTTTATTCCCCTTACCAACAATTCTTATACTATCCCCTGATATATCATTTTCCTTTAACTTCACAAGTTCACCTGCCCTTATACCAAGCCCGTATAAAGTTTCAACAATTGCCTTATCCCTTTTACCTTTAAAATCAAAAGGTTTCCAGTTATCAAGGATTTCCCTCAATAAATTTTCAGATAAAATATCAGGCAATCTTTTTGGCACTTTCGGTGTTTTTATAACAGTGGCAGGATTAAAATCTATTATTTTTCTTTTTAAAAGAAATTTAAAAAAACTCTTTAAAGAAGACAATTTTCTTGCGACACTCTTTGGTTTATACCCATACTTTATCAAATCAGAAATGTAATTCCTTATATCAGAAATTTTTACATCCCTTATATCCTTTTTTATATATTCATAAAAGGAATAAAGGTCATTTTTATAGGATAAAAAAGTTTTTTCCGAATAATTCTTTTGATTTTTAATATATGATAAAAAATCCTCTATCTCTTTCACATTTTAATTATATTATTAAAAAAGTTTAAATTTCAAATGTAAAATATTTGGTTTTGAATGAATATTTATTTTAAAATTAAGTCATGAAAACAGAAACAGTTAATATCTTTATACTTATTTTAGGAGCACTTGCATTGATTCAGCCTTTTATTTTATTCTATTTCACGAATAAACTAATTCAAAAAGAGGATGAGAGAATTAAAAAAGAGTTTAATTCCAAAACATTTACTTAAATATTTTAAATTAATTTAAAAAAGAAAAAAATGGAAAATAATAAAATGATATTAGTTATAATAGCAGGAATTCTATTTTTAAATAATCTAAATTCTCAAGAAAAAAAAGCGGTTATCCCTCCTAAAAAATGGGTGAGGCGAGTTATAAGACAGCCTGATAACCCACCACCATATAAAAATTATTCTCCAGGGGAAATTGCAATCGGTGATGCAAGGAATGATGGTGTTCAAAGGCTTTACTGTGCTAATTTAAATAAAGATGTCGTGGAGTATTCCTGGGAAAATGGAAATTGGGTTCCGAGAGTGATTGCTCCAAATATAGATTTAACAGGGATGGTTATAGGTAAAGCAAGAGCAAATGATAATTTAAACAGAATATATACATATAGATCAAAAGGCGACCGAAAACTTTATGAGATTTCTTATGAAAATGGCAGTTGGGTAATAAGGGAAATTCAATTACCAAGCCAAATCTCACATCCTATTCATGGAATTCTAACAGGGGATGGAAGAAATGATGGTATCAATAGGCTATATTTAGGCACTTTTAATTGGAAAAGTTATGAATTGAGATATAATGGAGAAAATTGGGTTTTGGAAAGTGTGGTGAGTGAGCATATTAAAATTGGGGCTTTGGGACCTGGAAGAAATGACGGCATAAACCGTTTTTATGGTATCTCCGGTGACTCTTTATTTGAGATAACATATTCAAATGGTGGATGGCAAGAAACATTAATAGGTGTATGGCCAAATCCAGAGGGATTAGAACCCGTTGGTCAGTTTGCAAGACCACATTTATTTCATATGGGAGTAACCGGCCCCATGATAATCATAAAACACGGTTTAGATAGAATTTTTTATTCCTACAAGTATAATGCATCTACACATAGCTGGGAAGTAACACAGATGATACCATCATTTTCTCTTCGTTATTTATATGGTATGTCTTATGGTTTTTTTCAACCCTATGATGTTATGCAGGATCCAAGAAGCCTCCTCTTTAAAAAGAATTTATATGTTGGAGCAATACCTGAGGATATACCACATGGTGATACAATTTATATCCACGAATTTTCTTATAACCCTTCAAATAACACATGGACAAGAAATACTATAAGTTATATTACTGTGGCACCTGTTGCCGTGGTATGCCTGAAATGCGGAAATATAAGGGGTAAAAATTGTATTTATGCAATCGCAGAGGACGGAACAATTGTAGAAATTTCTTATGAATAGGTATAGATATGATTTTTACTCAGTTTCATTATAACCCTAATGCAGCAGTTAATTATGCAAAAACATGGTGTGATAGGTAAAATCCTCAATATGGGGATTATACAGACAAAAGGGGTGACTTTGCCAATTTTGTTTCTCAATATCTTATTCCTAATGGTTTAAATCTTCGTGCCTTTT
>JBDRZF010000164.1:0-1480 GCA_039803805.1 Caldifarciminota bacterium | reverse complement strand
AAAAGCGAGAAACTTGATTAATTGTATATAACACTGCATCTTCACAAGAATTTGTTGAATTTAGTTTTTTTCTATTCCAAAGAAAGAAGAAACACTTAAATAAATTATAATTTTGAAAAAATTGAAGTGAGAGAATAAAAAAGAATGTTATTTTTTAAATTTTATACATTTTCTTTATAATGAATAAATGCTTCTTATTTTCCTATTTAAAATAATACCCTTTGAATATTCCCTTTTAAATTTTCATCTTTTAAGTAAAAATCCTATTTTTTACAGAATTTATATTTCAAGGGAAAATGAATTTAAAGTTTACAAACCAGTTTATTTTTATTTAAGGGAATTTCTATTTTTTAAAGAAACTTATAAAAGAATAACACCTTATTATATAAGGTTTGATTGGGGAATTGGTTTTTACAAATCCTTTTCTAATTCTGATTTTAAATTTTTTTATTCCCATGTATGCAATCATGGAATTGACCATAGAGGAGAGGATAGAAGACAGTGGAATCAGATTGGCTTTAAAATGGTTTTAAGAAAAGAAAATTTTTATTTTTCAAATTCTATTGGTTATGTTACATCCCCTTTTGGTCCAAAAAGATTTTATAACAATTATTATTGGATTTTATTTTCTGATTTAATATTTAAAAAAAATTTAAGATTATTTTCTGTTTTATTTGATATAAATCTTACAGGTTTTTATACATTGAAATCTTTAAAATATGAATGGGAATTTAAAATTTATCTTTTAAAAAATGATTTTTCTTTTGGTTTTAAAAATGAAAGTAAATATGGTCTTCTTGGAAATAATAAGGAAAATTTTATTTTTAATAGTATTTTCATCGGTTTATTCAAAAATTTAACGGACTTGAATTTCTTATATGGTTATCTTTACAAAAATTTAAAATATGGCTTTTTTTCAAAAGGTTCTGTTAAATATAAAATTTTTAAAAATATAAAACTTTTAACTGATATTGAAACAATAAGTTTTCTTCATACACAAAGGCCAAGATTTGATGATTTTAAAATGGGTGGTGAATTTGAATTTAAGAATTTAAAATTAATTCTTTATCATAGAGAGAGAAGGGATGACAATTTATTTGATGGAAAGGTTGAAAAATTAAAAAGTCTTGAAATAAATTTTTCCAATTTTATATTGGGCTATTCTTTTTATAGAAAAAATTATCCCTTTCTTTTTTTTACGGGTATAAAATATGAAAAATACATCTATTCTAAATCAATCTTTTTTGTTAAATATAACTTTTATTTTTTGTTTCTTCAGGGTAAAAAAGAAAATGGATTTATAATTGAATCAGGTCCGTCTTTTTTAATAATTAAAGATAGAGAAGTTGCTCTTTCCTATACGATTAAAGCAAAATCCGAAAATGTTGTTGAAAATTATGGTCTTTTTGAAAACAGAATTTTCATCTCATTTAATTTTGATGAGGAAATAATAAATGTAAAAAATTGATGAAGAGATAAA
>JBDRZF010000163.1:0-3772 GCA_039803805.1 Caldifarciminota bacterium | reverse complement strand
ACGACTGTGGAGACTGCTCTGGCGGCGGAACAAGCCTATACGGCTTGGTCTACGAGCCATCAGTCGTTGAAGCAGGAAGCTCCTCATTTTAATGAGGAGTAGTTCACCAAAAGGATATTTTCCAAAATAATCAATAAATTACCTTTCTATACACTCTTAAATTCTATCCCCTCATTTTTAAATAATAATACCATATTGGTTCTAAGTTGATCATTACCGTTAAAAATTTTATCCACGGCTATTACCTTTTGTGGTTTAAGTTTTAAAATCTCATTTATAATATCTTTATTAACAGTTTCTAACAAAAATACAAGTTCCTTATTATTGATAATATAAAAATTATTTTTTCTATCAATTTTATCTGTCAATTTTTTCCCATTTTTCAGTAATAATTCATACAAAATATTTTCAATCTCTGCTCCAGGTTTTACTATTTCAGAATAATCTAAAACACTACTTTTTACTTGGTTTAAATCTTTAGGTATAAATGGTTTCCATTGTTTAAAATTACTGTCTTCAACCTTAAATACTTTAAAACCTAAATCTAAATTTTTTAGTTTTTCGTTTTCTTTAACTAATTCCTCCTGTATTTTTTTAGTCGCATTCCGAATTCTGAATTTAGCTATATCCGCAATAGTTTTATAACCCTTTTCATAAATCTTTTTAAAAAAACTTTGAGCAAGTTCATAATGAATTTCTCTTGCTGTTCCCGAAAAATATGTAAATTCAATTCCTAATTCATCAAATGTTTCCTTTATGTCCTTATGATAAAAATCAACAAGTTCTCTTGGAGTTATTCTTCTTTTTTCTGCCTCAATTATTATAGGTACACCGTGTTCGTCTGTTCCACATATATGAATTACATCTCTTTTCATTAAATATTTCTGAAATTTAAAGTAAATATCTGCTGGTAAATAACATCCTGCAAGGTGTCCTAAATGAATTGGACCATTTGCATAAGGTAAAGCACTTGTTACAAGGATTTTCATTCTTTTAAAAATATTGGTTTTTTATTTCCTTTAACAACCTCCTTATCCACTATGCATTTCCTATATTTACCTTTCATTTGAGGAAGTTTAAACATAACATCAAGCATTATTTCCTCAATTATACTCCTTAACCCTCTTGCTCCCATTTTTCTTTTATAAGCATTTTCTGCTATTAATTCAAGAGCATCATCTGTAAATACAAGTTCTATTCCTTCCATTTCAAATATCTTCTTATACTGTTTTACTATTGCATTTTTCGGTTCAATTAATATTCTTTTTAATTCTTCTTTTGTAAGTTCTTTTAATGTGGCAATTACAGGAAGTCTTCCGACAAATTCAGGTATCATTCCATACTTTATTAAATCTTCTGGTAAAATTTTATTTTCTTTTTCTTCCTCTTCTTTTTCTTTAGTAAACCCAACTTTTTTACCTTTCTTTCTTTTTACTATTTCTTCAAGACCTTCAAATGTTCCACCGCATATAAAAAGTATATTTTTAGTTTCTATTTGAATATAAGGTCCTTCTGGATGCTTTCTTCCTCCATAAGGTGGCACATTTGCAATTCCCCCTTCAAGAATCCTTAAAAGGGCTTGCTGAACTCCTTCACCTGAAACATCCCTTACAAGAGAAGGGGAGTCACTTTTCCTCGCAAGTTTATCAACCTCATCAAGATATACTATCCCAATCTCTGCTTTTTTAATATCGTAATTTGCTGCCTGAATTAATCTCAAAAGTATATTTTCCACATCTTCACCAACATAACCCGCTTCTGTCAAAGGAGTTGCATCATAGAGAGCGATTGGCACATTTAGAATTCTTGAAAGGGTTTGAGCAATCAGTGTTTTTCCTGTTCCTGTTGGTCCAATTAATAATATATTGCTCTTTTCAATTTCAACATCAGAATTTCTATTATAAAAAATCCTTTTATAATGATTATAAACTGCAACTGATATTATTTTTTTTGCCTCTTCTTGACCTATTACATATTCATCCAGTTGTTTTTTTATCTCCTTTGGTGTAGGAACCTTTTCAATCTCATGAAAAACTCTTTGAGGCGCTTTTTCTTCAAAAATTAAATCATAACATAATTTTATGCAATCCTCACAGATGCTTGCTTCAAGACCCGTAAATATTCTTTTTACTTCAAGAGAACTCCTTCCACAAAAAGAACACCTTGGCACTCCTTTTGGTGTAGGAGTTTTTGTCATTTTATTTCTTTTCTTGTTGTAATAACCTCGTCAATTAACCCGTATTCCTTTGCTTCAAGAGGTGACATAAAAAAACTTCTGTCTGTATCCCTTTCAATTTTTTCAATTGGTTGTCCTGTATGTTTTGCAAGAATTTCATCTACTAATCTTCTCATCCTCATTATTTCATCTGCATGTATCTTTATATCTATTGCCTGTCCCTGAACTCCACCCCAGGGCTGATGTATCATTATCCTTGAATGGGGCAGTGCATACCTTTTACCTTTCTTACCAGCACATAAAAGAACTGCTGCCATTGAAGCAGCCATTCCCATACAGATTGTTACCACATCAGGCTTTATGTATTGCATTGTATCGTAAATTGCAAGTCCTGATGTTACATAACCTCCCGGAGAATTTATATAAAGATGGATATCTCTTTTAGGGTCTTCTGCTTCAAGGAAAAGTAATTGTGCTATTACTACATTTGCAACCTGATCATCGATCGGTGTGCCAATAAAAACTATTCTGTCTTTTAAAAGTCTTGAATATATATCATAAGCCCTTTCAACCCTTCCTGTCTGTTCAATAACTATTGGAATATATTGACCTTTCATTCTATTACAACCTCCGTTTTAACTTGTGATTTTAAAAATTCCATTGCTTTTCTTCTTAAAATATCTGTTTCAATAAGTTTTAATATTCCTCTTTTTTTAAGATTTGCTTTAAATCCAAGAAAATCAGCATTGTATTCTTTTGCCATTTTTTTAACTTCTTCGTCTATTTCAGAAGGAGAAACTTTTGCTCCTATCTTTTCTACAATCTTATCTAAAAGGAGTTTTGCTCTTACCCTTTCTCTTGCTGCCTCTCTAAATTTTTCTTTAAATTCTTTTATATCTTCTTCCTTTATTTTATACTCATCCATCATTAGAGATAGTTCGTCTTCCACAAGACTTTCAGGAACATTAAATTTATTTATTTCAAGTAGTTTTTTTAAAATTTCATTTTCCATTTCTCTTTCTGCTAATCTTGATGCTTCTTCCATAAGTTCTTTTTCTATATTATTTTTAAATTCTTCTAAATTTTCAAAATCAAAGTTTTTCGCGAATTCATCATTAATTTCAGGTAAAATTTTTTCTCTCACATCTATTATTTTTATTTTATAAATAAACTTTTTATCTTTCTCCTGTGTCACAATTTCTACATTATCTCCCTTTTTCTTTCCCTTTAAATTTTCATAAAATATCTCTGATACATTTTTTTCATCAAAAGTAAATTTTTCTTCCCTTCCGGACAATACAACTTTACCATTTTCATCAAATACACTATATTTAACATGAACAAAATCACCATTCTCAATGCCTTCTTCCTTAGGATACAATTCAGCAAGTGTTTCTTGATAATATTTTAATCTTGCCTCAATATCCGCAGGTGTTACTCTTCTTATTCTTCTTTTTACTTTAAGATTATGATATCCAAATACATCAAAATCCGGGATTATTTCAAATTCCACTTTTATTTCATATTCATTATCCTTCTTAATTTTTTCCTTTATATAAACAGGGGGTATCATTTTAATTTTCTCATTTTTGACAA
>JBDRZF010000162.1:0-3808 GCA_039803805.1 Caldifarciminota bacterium | reverse complement strand
CTGAAAGGTGTTTTGAAAAAGTAACAAAAATTGATTCTCTTAATGCAAGTGCATATAATTATTGGGGATATATGCTTGCAGAAAGGGGTATAAAACTTGAATTGGCTATGAAATTAATTGAAAAGGCACTCAAAATTGAGCCAAATAATGGATATTATCTTGATAGTATGGGTTGGGTTTATTATCAAATGGGTGATTTTGAGAAGGCGAAAGAATACCTGTATAATGCTGTTAAAGTTCTTGAATCTGATCCTGTTATTCTTGAACATTATGGTGATGTTCTCATGAAACTTGGGGATGTTGAAACGGCAAAAGAATTTTATAAAAAAGCCCTTAAACTTGACCCCAAGAATAAAAACCTTTTAAAAAAAATTGGGGAATAAAAGGTTTTTAATAGGGATTACAGGACTTCCCGGTTGTGGAAAAACAGAAGTTTTGAAGGTTTTTGAGGAAGAAGGGTTTTTTGTAATAGAAGGTGATAAGATAGCCCATGAGATATTTGAAGAAAATAGAGAAGAGATAGAGAGGATTTTTAACAAAAAGGGGATCACAAGAAAAGAAGTGGCGGAAATAATTTTTGAAAATTTTGAAAAAAAGAAACAATTTGAGGCATTTATTCATCCCTTACTTCTTCAAAGAATTTTTGAAATGATTCAAAAGAGCAATTCTCCATACATTGCAGTAGAAGGAACACTTTTATTCGAACTTTCCACAGAAGAAAAATTTGATTTAATTATAACTGTTACAAGTGATTTATCTTTAATTTATGAAAGAATGAAAAAGAAGGGATTTGAGGGGAAGATAATAAAAAGTATGATGGATTCCTGTTTTTCACAGGATGAAAAGATCAAAAGAGCAGATATATGCATTGATAATAGAGGTACATTATCTGATTTAAAAAGAAAGGCAAGAAGACTATGCAAGGCAATAAAAAAATAAAATTGATTGTAGATGCAACTTGTGTAAAACACGGTAGATGGTTAAGGCTTCTTGGTTTTGATACGGAGATAATAAAAGGGGCTATAGGAGTTGATAAGATTAAAGAAGGAATTTTAATAACAAGGAATAAAAAACTTAAAAGAAAATTTAAAAGTGATGTTTTACTTTTACCAGACATGCCCTTTTGGGATGCCTTGAATTTTATCATTAGAATGCTTTCTCTTGAAGAGTCTTTAAGACCTTTTACAAGATGTTCTCTTTGTAATGAAGAGGTGATAAATATTCCAAAAGAAAAAGTGAAAGGGAAAGTCCCCTATTATGTATATGAAACTCAAGATAATTTTTATATATGCCAAAAATGTAATAAAATATACTGGCGAGGAAGTCATTATGAAAAATTTTTAGAGGATATAAGAAAAAAAATTAAAATAGATATATGAAGTTTTTAAGTTTATTTCTCATAATTTTTTTAATTTTCTCTTGTAAAAGGATAGAACTGAAACCCGAAGAGAAAAAAGAAGTAAAGGAGGGGAAACTTGTTTATAAAAAAAGAGAACTCAAAGAGCCTGAAATTAAAGTTCTCTTAAAGGAAGGTAAGGGTGATTTTCATATTTCAGCAACCTCAAAGTATAGAGTAATTTCAAAGAACAAAAAATATTTTGCCTACGCTAACGATTTTTTAAAATGCCGATTTATTTCTTTTAATGAGGTTTTGGTTTCTTATAAAGGTAAAGATTTTTTATTTGAGACTCCTATTTTATTTGAAGCAGAAGATGGTTTTATTTTATTTGAAAATAAAAGATACAGAGGTAAAATTTTACTTGAGAAAGGAGAAAAGGTTATAAACATTGTAAAACTTGAAGATTATCTTTTAGGAGTTGTGCCAGCAGAAATAGGTAGAAAAGATCCTTCACTTATAGAGGCTTTCAAAGCACAAGCAGTATGTGCACGAAGTTATGCATTAAGGAAATACATGGAAAGAATGTATGCCCCTTTTCATCTTTATGGTGATATAAAAGACCAGGTTTATCTCGGTAGAGATTATGAAGATAGTTGGGGAAACAGTGCCTGTGAAGCAACAAGAGGTGTAGTTTGTGTTTATAAAAATGAAATAGCATTGACCCTTTATCATTCTACATGTGGAGGGGTAACAGCAAATTTTAAAGATATGTTTCCTGCAATGGATGAACTTCCCTATTTAAGGGGTGTGAGATGCAACTTATATGGGAAAGATCTTTGTAAAGCCTCTCCTTATTATTCATGGGAAAGGAAATACAAGAAAGAATATTTTGAAAATTTGATTAAAAATAATTTTTTAAAAATTTTTGGAATAAATTTGAATGGAGATATATTTGAGAGAATGGAAATTAAAAAAAATAAAGAGGGAAGAATAATTGAAATGAAAATAAAACATGAAAGTGGAAATATTATTTTAAAATCAGATGAAATAAGAAATCTTTTTAAAGATGAGATGAAAAATACTCCTCTACCATCTGTTTGGTTTGATTTAATTCAAAAGGGAAATGAAATACTCTTAAAAGGAAGAGGATTTGGACATGGTATAGGGTTATGTCAATATGGAGCGAGAGAACTCTCAAAAATGGGGTGGAATTATGAAGAAATTATTACATTTTATTTCCCAGGCACAAAGATTAAAAAAATATATCATTAAAAATCGTTATGGAATATCAATTTTAATATTTTCCTTTATTTTTTATGTTTTCCTTTTAAAAGGTTCTTTCCTTAAAAATTATAAAAGTTCTTTTATACTCTTTCCTTTTATACTTCTCTTATTATTAAATTTCTTTTATATAAGATTTTACTTTGATAAATTTAAATTTTTGTTTTTCCCCTTCTCTTTAATTTATATCCTAATTTCCCATCTTTCAGGAGGATTAAGTGGGCTTTTAAAAGGAATTCCCTATTATTTCTTTTTTCTTTTCCTTCCGAAAACTTCGTATAGAATATTCTTTTTTACGATTTTTTTATTTTCAGAAATTATCCCTTCTTTTATAAATAAAAGTTTTTTTGACCTTTTCATATTTTTGATTTTTTCTTCTTTTTTGATATTCTCTCTAAAAAAATTAGAAGGGCTAATTAAAAATAAAGATGAAAGAATAGAATATCTTTCATCAAAATTGCGTTTCTTTGATACGTTGAAATTAAGAAAAGAGGAGGTATATATAGGTATAAAGGAAACTCCTTTACCAGAGGAACCTTATGCTCTTTTCAAAAGATTTTTAAATTATTTAAGCGAAACTTGTTTTAATATTTACAAACCCCAAACCCTATTATTTTTATTTTATGATAATATAAAACTTGGCTTCAGATTTGAATCAGGTAATTCAAGTGTTCAAGATTTTACAACTTCTTATATCATTACCGAAGATTCTCCTTTAATTTCCTTAGGTATAAAACAAAAAAAGATTCTTTTCTTTTCCGATATAAACTCCGATGGCAAAAGTTTAGGGATTTATAAGAAAGACGGAATATATGTTTCTTCCTGTATTTTAGTACCAATTATTCATGAGGGAAATTTATATGGTTTTATATACATGGATTCAGACAGACCCAACCATTTTTCAGAGGATTTATATGTGATATTTGAAAAAATCTCAAAGATTATAAGCATAACATTTAAGTTTTTCTTTGAACTCAAAGATAGCAAATTATTAGCGAATAGATATAGAGCGCTTTTTGAACTTGCAAGAGAAACTTCAAAACTTTTAGAGAAAGAAAAAATATTTGAGAAAATCTTTGAGATATGTAGAAATATATTTGAAATTAATATATTCATATTTTCAGAAAAAATAAGTGATGAAAGAGCAGAAATATCTTATATTTTTGATGAAAAGCAAATTATAAAGGA
>JBDRZF010000161.1:0-3835 GCA_039803805.1 Caldifarciminota bacterium | reverse complement strand
AATTTCCCGGAAGAAACAAATGAAATGCTGAAAATTTTGCCTCCTGAAAAAATAGAAATTCTAAGAAAAAGGGAAATAATTGAAGGCGGAGAGGGAAGACCATTTGTTCCTTCAAGAAAATTGATTGAAATAGAAAAAATAGCAAGAGAAAGGCACCTTATAATTACAGGAGAAAAGAAGTTTGAAGCGATGAAAAAGGAAATTGAAGAAGGCATCAGAACTGCTGAATTAGAAAATATAATTGAACCATTTTTAAAGGATATTAAATCAGAGGATAGTGAAAAAAGAAAAAATTCTGTTAATGGAATAGGCAGTCTTTTAATCTCTTTTTTAAAGACAGGTAAAACAAAACTTGCAAAGGCATTATTAAATTTTTTAAGAGAAAATATTGAAGGAGAAGAGGACTTAGAAGTATTTTTCACCTATCTTGAATATTTGGAAAAAGGATATGTAATAGCAAAAGAAAAAAATATTTTGGATATTATTGAGTTATTTGAGGTTGAATTTAAAAAATTGCTTGATTTAAAAGAAAAAAGAAAATTTGTAATAAATGCTCTTGGAAAAACAAAAACCGATTTTGCATTAAGAATGTTATTAACAACTTTATGGGAAGAAGAGAGTATAGAAGAAATTAAAGAGGCATTAATTCCCCTTGGAGAAAAAGCACTCGAGTGGCTCCTTAAACTCTTCCCAGAGGTGGAAAATCTTCTTGTAAGAAAAAGAATAATTGAATTACTTATTTTACTTCCCCAAACAAATATACATAGTTTAAAAGAATTAATCTTTGATAAAAGAAAGTCTGTTCAGAGAGATATTTTATACATTGTTGGAGAAAAGAAAATATCAGAGATGGTCCCTTATATAGGAGAAATTCTTTCTTCTTCTGATGAGATTGTAAGAAAAGAAGCAATAAAGGCACTTATTAAGATAAAAACAGAAAAGGCAAAGGAAATACTGATTAAATCTCTTGAAGATAAAAATGAAGAAATAAGAAAAGAGGTAATAAAAGGACTATGCACTGATATAGATGAGAAAATAGTTCCAAGATTAAGTGATTATTTTAAATTTTATATAGAAAAAAATGTTGAGGAAAACATTCCACTATTAATTGAAATAATAAAAGGCTTAAAAAAGGTTAAAGATAAAGAAATAATTCCCTTTTTATTTAAAATAATTGAAGAAAAAAATATATTTAAAAAACCAAAATATCCACAGGAATTAAGAAGAGAAGCAATAAGGTACTTAGCAGAATTTAAAGAAGATAAAAATGTTGTTGAAAAATTGAAAAGTTATAAAAATGACCCTGACAATGAAATAAAAATTTTTCTTAAACTATTTTTCTCAAAATATGGAGGATAGAAAAGTTTGTCTCAAATGTTTTGCCTATATTCCAGGAGATGCTTTATATTGTCCATCCTGTGGGGTAAATTTATTTCCGGAGAAAGAAAAAAAAGGAGCAAAAGTGGAAGGGGAAAAAAAATTTATAACTTGTTTGTTTGTATTAATAGAAAAGCCTCAATATGAAAGATTTGATAAAAATAAATTTAAAGAAAGAATTGAAGTGCTTTATGAAGTAGATAAGATAAGCAGAGAATTTGGTGGATGGATTGATAAATGGCTTGGTTTAAATGGTTTAATGATAATTTTCGGAATTCCAAGAGCAAAAAGTATGGATGCAGAAATTGCTTGTAAACTTGCTTTAGAAATAGAAAAATATTTAAAAGAAAAAAGATTAAATTATAAAATAGGAATAAATTCAGGATGGGTTTATTTAGGACAGGTTGGTCCAGATAAGTATCTTCATAAAACCGTTATAGGAGATACTATAAATATAGCCTACAGATTAGCAGAAATATCAAATTCTGAAATAATAATTTCTGAAGATACAAATTTACTTATTGAAGAAAGATTTCACACAATAAAAAAGAAAAAAATGTTTTTAAAGGGTAAAGAAGACATAATTTCAATATATGAGTTAAAAGATTTAAGAGAAAAGCCCAAGGAGATGCATTTTAGAATACCCTTTATTGGAAGGGAGGAAGAACTCAGGACTCTTAATTTATATAAAGAACTTGCAAAAAAAAGAAAAGGTAATGTGCTTTTTATAAAAGGTCCAGGAGGAATTGGTAAAACAACACTTAAAAATTATTGGCTCAAAATTTTTGAGGAAAAGCAAGATTTTTTTATATTTGAAGGAGAACCTCTCTTTGAAACTTATGGAAGCCCTGGAGGAGTCATTCAAAAAGCAATAATAAAATTTATTGAAAAAGAAAAAAATATTCAAAATATTAAAGAGTATGAAGAAATAAAAGAGATTTTATTTAATGGAGAAATTAAAAGAGAATTTGAACCTTTTTCTTATATTGAAATTTTAAAATTGAAATTAAGAAAATTTTTAGAATCTCTTTTAGAAATAAAACCAATTATATTTATAGTTGATTCCTGTGAAAAAATTGACGAAATAACAAAAATCATTTTAGAGTACCTGCTTATTACTTTAAATCATAAAATATTTTTTCTTTTACTTGGCAGAGAAAATCCCTTTGAGAGAGAACTTATTTTTATAAAAGAAAGAGAACTTTTACCTTTTAACTATAAAGAAATAAATGAAATATTAAGAAGATTTTTGAAAGAAGATTTAAGCACTGATTTTGTGAGAAAATTTATGGAAATCACAGAAAGTATACCTCTTTATGTTACAGAATTTTTAAAAATTATAGCAAGGAAAAAAAGCAAATCTTTTGAAATTCCGGGAAATCTAATAAGCGCTATTCTTGAATTTTATGATATATTAACAAAAGAAGAAAAAGAGGTACTGGAAAAAATGAGCATATTGATAGAATGGAATGAAAAAGGGGAATTGAAGGACTTTTTCAATGAAGAGGAAAAAAATATTATTAAAAACTTTGTGGAAGAGGAAATATTCGAAAAGGAAGGAAATGCTTATAAATTTATAAACCCACTTATAAGAAATGTAATTTATAATGCAGTATTAAAAAAGAAAAAATTAAAAATCCATTCAGATATTGTAAATATACTTGATAGTAAAATAGATGTAAATAAATTATCTTCCTATCTTTTTTATCACTCTTTTAACGGAGAATTATGGGAAAAGGCATTTGAATTTGCATTACTTTCTGGGAAGGATAGATTTACACAGGGTGCGTTTAAAGAAAGTATAGAGTATTTAAATAAAGCAGAGGAATGCTTCCAGAAAATGAAGGAAAAAAATTTTGTAAAACTAAGTGAAGTCTTTGAATACAAAGCAGAAGCAAAAAAGAATTTGGGTCTTATAGAAGAAGCAATAAAGGATTTCCATAAAAGTATAGTAATGGCAGAAGGAGCAGATGAAGTTAAGTTATTTTCCTTAAAACAAAAACTTGCTGAATCTTATCTTGAAAAAAATGAAATAGAACCCTGCAAGAAAATAATTACAGAGATTTTGAATGTAAAAGATAAAATAAAAGACGAAATTATTTTCTCAACGCACCTTACCCTTGGCAAACTTTATTTTAATTTAGGAAAATATCATCTTTCTCTCGCAGAATACAATAAGGCATATAACATCATGAAAAAATTAAATGAAAAAAGAATTTATAAAATAGCCTTAACTCTTTCAGAACTTCATAAAGAGGTAGGAAATTTTGAAATGGCAGAAGAATATATAAATATAGCAGAAGAAAATGTTAAAGAATATAAAGATATATTGTATGAGTTTAAAATAATGGAAAATAAATTTGATTTGTATATTAAAACAGGCAATTTTATTAAAATAAAAGAAGAGGTAAATAAAATTATAGGTATGGCTAAATTTATAGAAAACAATTATTATTAC
>JBDRZF010000160.1:0-3854 GCA_039803805.1 Caldifarciminota bacterium | reverse complement strand
ATATTGCTGAGATTGCACAAATTTCATTTCCTGAAATTAAAATGAATTCATTTTCTCTTTTAGGAGGAAAATTTATTTTTTCAATCTCTTTAAAATTTTCTTTTACAAAATTCTTACCGATTTCAAAAGCCTTTAAATTTGTATTCAATATTTCTTTACCTTTCCTTTCGTAAATTTCTTCTAAAATTTCTTTAAAATAACTTTCATCTAAATTAATAAGTTCAGAAAAAGCGCCAAGTAAAATGCTATTTTTAAACACTATCTTTTTGAATTCTTTTAAAGCAATATCTGTAAAGGGAATTTTGAAGATTTTTAGATCCTCACGAAAATTTATTTCCTTTGAAACTTTTTCTTCAACTATTATAATTCCATTTTTTCTTAATTCGTGTTGATGATAAAAAATACTCTCTTTATCCAATGCAAAAAGAAAATCAATTTTTGATGGTCTTGCAAATTTTTTCTCTGAAGATGCCCTTATCGTATAATTTGTATGAATTCCTCTTATCTGTGATGGGAAATCCTTATAGGTTGAAACAAAAAGACCATGTCTTGAAAAAATTTTTGCAATTATATTACCTGCAGTTAAAGCACCATCTCCTGCTTCTCCACCAATTCTCAGGGAGATTTCAAAGTTCATAAATTATTTAAAATTATAAAGTTTTTAAAAATTTTATTTCAAAGTATGGGAAGATAATTCTCAATTTCATAATCGGTAACCTGTATTCTATATCTTTCCCATTCCGCCTTTTTATTTTTTATAAATTTTTCAAATAAAGGCTCTCCTAAAGTGTCTTTCACAAGTTCACTTTCTTCCATAATTAAGATTGCAGAATACAGAGAATCAGGTAATGCATCTATTCCATATTTCCTTTTAACTTCTTCAGGCATTGCATATATATCTTCTTCAATTGGTTTTCTTAATTTATAATTTTCTTCAATCCCCTTCAAACCTGCCCTTAACATACATGAAAAGGCAAGATAGGGATTGCAGGCAGGATCAGGAGCCCTATATTCAATTCTGCAGGATTCAGGCTTATAAGGTTTAAATGCAGGAACCCTTATTAGAGCAGACCTGTTTTTTCTTCCCCAGGAAAGATAAACAGGTGCCTCATATCCAACAACAAGTCTTTTATAAGAATTAACCCATTGATTTGTTATAGCAGTTATTTCCCTTGAGTGTCTGATTAAACCTTCCATATAGGATTTTGCAATATTTGAAAGATTATATTCATCCTTTTCATCATAAAAGACATTTTTGCCTTCTTTAAAGAGGGATTGATGGCAGTGGAGACCTGAACCATTTATTCCAAAAACAGGTTTTGGCATAAATGTGGCATATATTTTATATTTTCTTGCAATCTGTTTTATTATTATTTTTGAAACCTGTAATATATCAGCCATTTTTAAAGCATTCTCATATCTAAAGTCTATTTCATGCTGTGAAGAAGCTGCTTCATGATGGGTGCTTTCAACTTTTATTCCCATCTTTTCAAAGACATGGAGTGTTTCCCTTTTTGCCCTCTCAGGCTCATCATAGGGAAATATTTCAAAATAACCTGCTTCATCAAGAGGTAAAGCCTTTTTTTCATGTGGAAAGTAAAAATATTCAAGTTCAACTCCTATAAAGAAATCAAATCCCATTTTTTTTGCATATTCTAAATTTTTCTTTAAAATATATCTTGGACATGAATCATAAGGATTGCCATGTGTATCCTGAACATCACATATTATTACAAGTGTTCTTTCTTCATTTACCTCTTCAGGGATAATAAAAAAAGCATCCGGGTCAGGCTTTGCTATTAAATCTGATTCCTCAATCCTAACGAAACCTTCAATTGATGAACCATCAAACACTATTCCTTCTTCAAAGGCTCTTTCTATTTCTCTTACAGATAGGTCAAACCCCTTTAACTTTCCAAGAACATCAGTGAACCATAATTTCACAGTGCTTATTTTTTCCTCTTTTATATATTCAAGCACCCTTTTCATGTTCCCCTATTTTGAGTTAATAAAACTTTTATTATAAATGATTTTTCACTTATAATGCCATTATATTATGAAAAAGAAAAAAGCGTAAAAAATGATAGGAAAAAATTAAGGAGATTTTCAATTTTTTGAAAAATATGCTTTTACTCACAAATCTTTAACAGGTGAAAATGCCTCTATTGAAAGATTTTAAGAGGACTATACAAAAAACATTTTGTAGGAGCGCTTCTGAAAATCTTATTGAGCCAGAAAAATTCAATATAAACCCCATAATTTCTAAATAATTTTTCTCCCCTTGATTATTTTTTTAAAAACATATATTAATAATCCTAACCACTTTTAAAATGTTATGGTATTCTATACATATTTGTTGATTTTTTTTTGTTCCTTTATAATTTTAATTTAATTTTAAATCAAAAAAACAAATAGGGGGGTGAATGAAAAGTAAAAAGAATGTGATCTTAAAAAGTATAAATCTTTTATTAATAAGTTTTCTTTTATCATGCAGATCATGTAAAGAACCTTTTAAAAGAAATCCCAATCTTGAACTCTTATTAAAAAATGATTGGGATAGCTTTTTTAACCCTGTTTGGGCACCTAATGGTGAGATTATTTACTATTTAAGGGCTCATCGGGAGAATTTACCGGTTGAGGCTACTCAGCTTGCAATAGGGGGCGAATTATGGAAGATAAATATAAATACAAAACAAAAGAAATTTCTTTTAAAAGGTCCATTTTCTTCGCTTTCAATTTCACCAGATGGAAATCTGCTAGCATTAAGCTATGAAAGAGAAGGGTCTGAAATAGAATGGGAGGGAGGTCCTCTTATTTTAGCTGATACATTGGGAAATATAATAGACACTTTGATAAAAGATTCAACTTTTGTACAAGAAGTGAAATTTAATTCTATTGGAGATTATATTTATTTCTTTGCGATAAAATATAGTGAAGGTAAAAAACAATGTGGGATTTATAGAATTAGGATTGATGGAACCGAAGAAAACTTAGTCAAACCTATTTATGACTGCTATTATAGAGTTAATTTTTATTTAGATCGAAATGATTCTATTTATTTTGGAAAAGGTGATTTTAATTATAAAAAAAATTTAGAAGCAATGATTCATGGAGAAGTAATGCTGGGTCCTGCAGAATTAAAAATAAAAGAATTAGCTACTAACAAAATATTTATTCCTGATGCAGATCCTTACGGTCCTCCTGAGGCAGATTCAGGATTTGAATCTGCTTATTGGTCACCTGACGGAGAAAAGCTTATTTTAAGTGTGGGAAAAGTTGAAAGTGAATGTTCTGGAACATTCGTTAAAAATTTAGAACTCTGGATTTTACATAAAGTTTGGTAGGAGGCGAAAATGAGAAAATTATTTTTAGCTTTTTTAATTTTATTTGGCTCCATTTCGCTACGAACTAAATATAACTCCTCAAATTAACGGGAACATTTTATCTATTAATTTGAGTTTAAAATGTTTTGTAGATTCCTCTAAAACAATGATTTTCATTTATACTCCTCATAATGTTCAACTTCTTCAAGGAAAAATAGCGGATACTTTAAACTTGAATAACGGGGGAAATTATCAAAAAATGAAAAATTTAAAGAAAAGATAGAGAATAATTTAAAATTATTTTATAAGACCGAAAGAATTTAAATTGCCATATTATAAAAAATTATGATGTTTCTGCTCTTATTCCTAAATCAAGGGCACCAATAGGAAAAGACAAAAGATTTTTTACCCCTAAAATAGTTGAATTTATAAAAAGGAAAAGATAGAAAGTGCTTCTTTTTTAAAGACAAAGTTTGGTTTTGCTTATGCTTACAAATCTTTAACAAGTGAAAATGCAAAAGATTTTATGAA
>JBDRZF010000159.1:0-3866 GCA_039803805.1 Caldifarciminota bacterium | reverse complement strand
TCTGAATCTAAATCTTTAATTTTAGTTTTCGCTCCACTAAATTTTACCTTTACTTTTTTAGGCTCAATTTCTGCATCATATTCTTTACTTATGATTATACCAATTTCCTTCTCTATCTCCTTCAACTTTTTCTCTTCTATTTCAACATAAACCCTTAAAGAAGAAGGACTTACACTTACTAACATTGAAGGAGACAAAATTTGTAAATAATCATAAAAAGGGAATTTTTTACCGGAAACATCAAGTTCTCTACACTTAACTTCATTTATCTTTTCTACAACACTCTTAGGACCTGTTATTATAACTTCCTTTTCCTCTGGAACTACTTTCAAAATATCGTAACCTTCTTTTGGTTTCCCTGTCCACTCTATTTTAACATTTACTCTTTTACTTTCTTTCTTTTCAAAGTTCAAACTTATAATTTTTTCAGTTAAAATTATTTTATTAACCTTTATATCTCCACTTATTTTAATATCACTCTCTTTTATTTTGAAAACATTTTTCCCTTCTTTAACCTCCTTCAAATTTAAACAAACTTTGGGTTTTGAAAAATAAAGTCTTAAAAGATCTTTTCCCTTAGCTTCAAAATAAACTTTAATTTTCTTAATAGGAATTTCCCTAAATGTAATATCAGAAGGCAGTTCCTCATATTCTAAAATTACATCCCTTTCGGCTAAATATATTTTTTCTGTTGCAGAATGAAACCAGAGAATTACCGCAATTAAAAGGGAAAAAATCTTTAATATGAAATCTTCAAAGATAAACTTTGTTATATTCACTTCTTTTTCTTAAACAAGCCCATAAACCCTTTCCCTTCCTTTTCTTCTTCCTTCTTTCCCTTTTTCTCTTCTATTGCTTTTTGTTTTAACCTAATAAGTCCTGAAGTGGCAAGACCATAAAATATTTTAGCAGTTTCAAAGGGCTCCATCTTTAGATCCTGTGCTATTTCCCTAATATTTTTCTTACCATCTATTCTTGAAAGTATTTTCCATTCATTCTGGTTCAATTCAATCTCTTCTACATCAGTATCAGGATTTGGTTCTATTTCAAAAACTGCATCCATTGAAGGGACAACTCTTTCTATAACTTTCCATTCGTCAATTTTTCTAGCTATTTCAAGTAAAAGATTTGGAATTGGCAAATTTATAGTATTTTTTGAAGATTTAACATCTTTAAAGAACTCAAAAGTCCCTTCTTTCCATTGCATTATTTTCGCCATTGCGATTTCACCTTCCTCCTCTCCAAGTTGTACATGTTTAATTACTCCATTTTCCACATATATTACCCCTTCACCTAAGGGTGAAGATATTTTAACTGCTCCATTTTTTAAACTCATGTGTAAAAGTTGAAGAAGATCACCAAGTTCAAAATCCTTTAAATTTCCTCTTAGTGTCATCCCTGTTTAAAAAAACCAATATTTCTAAATCTTTCCCTTCTTTCTTTTATTATTTCTTCAATATCTTTATTTTTCAATTCATTTAAATCCCTTATAATTACTTCCTTTATTCTCTTTGCAGTTAAATCTGGATCTCTATGAGCACCACCTTCAGGCTCTTTTATTATATCATCTATTATTTTAAAAGTTTTTAAAAAATTGCTTGTCAATTTTAATGCCTCTGCAGCCTTATCTGCCCTTTTGCTATCCCTCCATAATATTGAAGCA
Organism: Caldifarciminota bacterium; assembly: GCA_039803805.1. Lineage (GTDB taxonomy): Bacteria > Hydrothermota > Hydrothermia > Hydrothermales > Hydrothermaceae > JBDRZD01. The sequence continues at coordinate 2,203 of JBDRZF010000159.1, read as the reverse complement.
CAACCTTCTGGAGAAATTACAGAATATATAGAGTATTCTAATGCATAAATTCTGTCACCTACAGCAATCGCCAATGCACCTCCTGAGCCTCCTTCTCCTATTATAAAAACAATTATCGGAACTTTTAATTTTAACATTTCAAATATATTAAATGCAATAGCCCATGCCTGTCCCCTTTCCTCTGCTCCTATACCAGGATATGCTCCGGGTGTATCAACCAAAGTTATAACTGGAAAAGAAAATTTTTCTGCAATTTTGAAAACCCTTAATGCCTTTCTATAACCTTCTGGGTGAGGCATTCCAAAATTTCTAAAAGTTCTTTCTTTTGTTCCTCTGCCTTTTTCTTGACCAACACACACAACTTTAAACTCATCTATCCTTCCTATTCCTGCAATTATTGCTGGATCATCCCCAAAAAGTCTATCTCCATGAAGTTCAAAGAAATCATCAAAAATTTTCTCAATTATATCCTTTGAATGGGGTCTATCAGGGTGTCTTGCAACTTGAACAATTTCCCATGCACTTAAGTTTGAAAATATTTTTTTTATAAGAATCTTTTTCCTTTCTTCTAAAGCATCAAGTTCTTGTTTAAATTCTGGATGCTCAACAAGAAGGTCTTTCAATTCTTCAATCCTTTTGCTTACCTCTTCAATTTTTTTCTCAAATTCCAGCATTTGTAATCCCTATGTAATGAATGTCATCAAAAAATTGCGAGGGTTTATAAGAATATCTTAAATTAACAAAAGGAAATTTAATTTCAAAACCCAGAGAAAAAAAACCAAAATCTTGGGGATATGAAAAACCAAAAAGTAAACTAATATTTTTCATTAAGTTATAAGAAACAGCAAAATTAACTTTGTTATCAAAATCTTCTTTTTTCCATAAACCTTTCTTATAATTTATTTTAAAACTTAAATTTTTGTATAAAACCTCAAAGTTTAAGAAAAATAAAAATGGCTCTGAATAATATTTATTATTAAATTTTGATGATACACCAAAATTTCTTATTCCTCCTTCTGCTTTTAAAAATTCAAATCTTAAAGGTTTGAAGAACAAAAATAAATCAAGAAGAACATTTTTTGAAGTGTATTGATGAATTACAGAATAAATATATTTTATTCCTGTATTTAAATATAGTTCAGGATCAATTTTAAAAGAATAATAAATACCTGATAGGATAGAAAAGGGGTTGTAATAAAATATGGGATTATTTGAGGCTTTTTCATAATATTCAAATTTCCCAAAATCAAAATAGGAAGTTGAAATTCCTAATTTTATCTTTTTATTGTAATAAGTAAAATGATAAATTTTTGAATCAATAAACCAATCACAAAGGGAAAAAAGGAGAATATCTTTTTTTGCCTCCTCAAATTTTGAAATGCTTGTCTCAAATAAAGAAATTTCTTTTACACCTAAGAGTCCGAAGGGTTCCGAAGGAATTAAAATCTCATTATGAATAAAAGAAGAAAAAATTAAAAATAAAACAATCATTTTTCCTCCAAATATTTTTCAAGAATTTTTACTCCCCAATTTATATCTCTTATATCAGCAACTTCAACAGGAGTATGCATGTATCTTATAGGAATTGAAATAAGACCACAAGGGATACCTTCTTTTAAAAGGCTAATCCTGTCAAGTTCTGTGCCTGTTCTCCCTGCTAAAACTTCAATTTGATAGGGAATTTTATATTTTCTGCATATTTTAATTAAACTTTCACTTATTCTTTTATCAATGAAAGGACCAATACCTATTGCAGGACCTTTCCCAATTTCAATATCTTCTTTATTATAAAAGGAATTTGAAAAAGTTGTATCTATTACAATACACTCATCAGGATAAATTTCAAAAGCATTTATCATTGCTCCAATTGCTCCTGTTTCCTCCTGCGTACTTAAAAGAAAAAAGAGTTTTTTATGATAAAGTTTTTTTCTTATTTTTTCAACAAGGAGAAGGAGTAAAGAAACACTTATCCTGTTGTCAAGAGATTTTGAAAAAAATTTATCTTTATTTAAAATTCCAAAGTTTTCTTTAAATACAACAATATCACCTATATCAATTCCTAAATTTTTAGCATCTTCCCCAAAATCAACAAAAATTTCTTTTTCCTTTATTTCCTCTTTTAGATGGGGAGGAATGCTTCCAATGATTCCTTCTATCCTTTCCCCATTATTTTTTATCAACACAACTTCTTGACCATAAAGAA
>JBDRZF010000158.1:0-3873 GCA_039803805.1 Caldifarciminota bacterium | reverse complement strand
TTAATAAAAAATTTTTAAAAAATATATATTTTTTAATATTTGAATCCACTCTTGATTTTTTCTCTTTATTACTTATTTTTGGTATTATAATTGCAATTATAAGAAGGTATATTTTAAAGCCAAAAAGACTTACTTATGATATTGATTTTCAAATAATTTTATGGCTTTTATTCTTTATAGGAATTACAGGAATTTTTACTGAAAGTTTTAGAATTTTAGGAGCAAAAACTCCTTTTTCTCATTTTTCTTTTATGGGCTATTTATTCTCCTTACCATTTAAAAATTTGGATTTATCTTTAATTAAAAAATTGCATCTTATATTATGGATAATTCATGCTTTTTTAGCCCTTTCTTTAATTTCCTATATTCCCTTTTCTTCTTTCTCTCATATAATTTTTGCGCCTTTAAATCATTTTATTCAAGAAGAAAAAAGTTATATAGAAAAAATTGATTTAGAAAAGGAAGAATTTTTTGGAGTTAATAAATTAGAGGATTTAAAAAAGAAAGAAATAATCGGTATTGATGCCTGCATAAAATGCGGAAGGTGTGAAGAAGTTTGTCCTGCATATAATTCAGGAACAGAACTTTCTCCTAAAAGAATTATTTTAAATTTGAAAAATCTTTATTATAAAAAAGAGATTGATATTATTGATAATTTAATAAACTCTCAGGAAATTATACCCTGCACAACATGTCTTCATTGTGTAAAAAGATGTCCTGTTCTTGTTCCAATAATTGATATAATAATAAATTTAAGAAGATATTTATCCCTTTCTCTTGGGGTATTACCAAAAAGTATATCTAATTTATTCAGGAATATAGAAAGGTATGGAAATCCCTATGGTGTTACTGAGGAAAGATTTTCAAAATTTAAGGATATAATTAAATTTGCTGAAAAAGATAAAGAATATGATTTTATTTTATGGGTTGGATGTCTTGGTGCTTTTGAGGAAATAAATCAGAGGGTTATTAGAGGTTTATTAAACTTATTCAATAAATTGAATTTAAATTATGGAGTGATAAGGGAAGAAAAATGCACAGGTGATAGTGTAAGAAGGTTTGGAAATGAATACCTTTTTCAAATTCTTGCAGAAGAGAATATAAGCAATTTGAAAAAATATAATTTTAAAAAATTAATTACAATTTGTCCTCATTGCTACCAAGTTTTTAAGAAAGAATATAAGGAATTTGGATTTGATAAAGAGGTTTTGCATCATACAGAGTTTTTATATGAACTTATTATGCAAGGTAAAATTAAATTAAGAAAAGAAAGTATAGATTTTGTTTATCATGATCCATGCTATCTTGGAAGATATAATAATATTTTTGAAATTCCAAGGAAAATAATAAAACTTATGGGGAATTTAAAAGAGCCAAAAAGAAAAAGAGAAAATTCTTTTTGTTGTGGTGGTGGGGGAGGGGGTTTTTGGATTGAGGTTCCTTCAAAAAGAAAAATAAATGAAATAAGATTTGAAGAGATTTTAAAAATTTCAAAAAATATTGTGACAGCATGTCCATATTGCCTCTGTATGTTTGACCTTGTTAAAAAGTTAAAGGGAGATGAAAAAATAAATTTAAAAGATATATCTGAATATATAAATGAATTTTCTGTTTGATTTTAATCTTGCCTTTTGTATATATTTTTAAATATTAAAATGCAAAGAATAACCTTTTCTGAAATAGAAACCCTTCAAAAAATAGCAAAGGAAATCAGAAAAGATATAATAAAGATGACAGGAAATGCTGGTTCTGGTCATCCTGGAGGAAGTCTTTCCTGTGTTGAAATCCTTGTTTCTCTTTTTTTTAAAGTGATGAGGCATGACCCAAAAAATCCTACTTGGAGTGAAAGGGATAGATTTATTTTAAGTAAAGGGCATGGTGCTCCTGCTCTCTATGCAACACTTGCCCAATGTGGATATATTGAAAGAGAAGAACTTTTAACTTTAAGAAAAATTGGTTCAAGGTTGCAAGGTCATCCTGATAAAAGATTTTTACCTTTATTAGAAGTATCTACAGGTTCACTTGGGCAGGGACTTTCTGTTGGTGTTGGTATTGCTCTTGCGGGTAAGATTGATAAAAAAGATTATAGGGTTTATGTTCTTATAGGTGATGGTGAGTCTCAGGAAGGACAGGTATGGGAGGCGGCGATGTTTTCCTCTTTTCATAAACTTGACAATTTATGTGCAATAATGGATTACAATAAATTTCAACTTGATGGGAGAATAAGTGAGATTTTAGATATAGAACCTGTTATAAAAAAATGGCAAAGTTTTGGATGGGAAGTTTTTGAAGTAAAGGATGGACACAATTTTGAAGAGATTTTATGGGCTTTTGAGGAAGCAAAAAAGATTAAGCATAAACCACAAATTATAATTGCACATACAATTAAAGGTAAAGGTGTTTCTTTTATGGAAGGAAACAATCATTTTCATGGGAGGGCACCAAATAAAGAAGAAGAAATAAGAGCTTTAAAGGAAATAAGTGAAGATTTATGAGGGAATGGAAACTTGGAAAACCAACAAGGGAGGCATATGGTGAAACTCTCTTAGAAATTGGAGAAGAATATAAAGAAATAGTTGTTCTTGATGCTGATCTTTCAAAATCAACATATACATTTTTATTTGGTAAAAAATTTCCTGATAGATTCTTTAACTTTGGGATAGCAGAAGCAAATATGGTTTCAGCAGCAGCAGGACTTGCAGCATCCGGTAAAATACCATTCTGTTCTTCTTTTGCATGCTTTATGATAAATAAGGCTTACGAACAGATAAAAATAGGTATTGCGGGAAGCAACTTAAATGTAAAATTTGTTGCATCCCATGCAGGTATTTCTGTTGGAGAGGATGGATTTACACAGCAATCAGTTGAGGATATTGCACTTATGGCAACATTTCCCGGTTTTGTAATTGTTGCTCCTGCTGATGAGTTTGCAACAAGATGGGCAGTAAAGGAATGTGTTAAGCATAAAGGACCTGTTTATATAAGAACAGGAAGACCAAGATCTCCTATAATTTATAATGAGAATACAAAGTTTGAATGGAAGAAGACAAAGGTTCTTGAAGAAGGTGATGATGTTACGATAATTTCTTATGGATTTACTCTCCATATTGCCCTTGATGCTCATGACGAACTTTTAAAAAAGGGAATAAAAGCAAGGGTAATTGATTTTTACACAATAAAGCCCCTTGACGAAGAAACCCTTTTAAAAGCGGCAAAGGAGACAAAGGGAATTGTTGTTATTGAAGAGCATCTTTTAAATGGTGGACTTGGTTCAATGATTGCAAGATTTTTGTCTGATAAAAATCCTTGCAGAATAAAGGTTATAGGGCTTGATGATACATACGGTGAAAGTGGGACTCCTTATGAACTTTTTAAGAAATTTGGTTTAACAGTAGAGAATGTTATAAAAAAAGTTGAAGAAATAATTTCAAATGGTTGAGGAATTTTTAAAAAAACAGGGGATAAAAGAGCCATTAGAAGTTCTTTTAAATCCTTTATCTTTACTTTCTTCTCCTTTTGATTATAAAAATTTTAAAGAAGCAATAGATTTTTTGAGAGAAAAAAGAGATTATGGTGAAAAGGGATTTATAATTGCCCATGATGATATGGATGGAATTGCTTCATGTATGATAATTACATCTCTCTTTAAAAGTTTGAATTTACCCTTTGAGATTTTTATACCTTCAAAAGAAGAAGATCCCCATGGTATTTCTCATAAAATTATAGAAATGGCGATCAAAAGTGAAGCAAGTTTCATATTTGCTCTTGATTGCGGAGTTTCTGATATAAAAGAAATTAAATATGCTCAGGAAAAAGGACTTGATGTAATTGTTCTTGACCATCATAAATACACTCATTCTTATGATAAATTTC
>JBDRZF010000157.1:0-3902 GCA_039803805.1 Caldifarciminota bacterium | reverse complement strand
AAGTAAATGAGGAAATAGAAAAGGCATTTCCCAAAAAGTATTTTTCAAAATTTCCGCCTCTTTATAAAGAGGGCAAAAGATTAAGGGCTGCAATAAATCTCTTTATGTCAAGAGCCTTTGAAAAATACGATAAAAATATAATAAAAATAGCAACATCCTTAGAACTTGTTCATTTTTCTTCTTTAATTCATGACGATGTAATTGACAATGCTGAGACGAGAAGAAACTCAATCTCTATGAATAAACTTGTTGGAAATCATGCAGCAATTTTAATTGGTGATTATTTATTTTCAAAGGCATTAAATTTTATATCTTCAATAAAAAACCCTTTAATTTTTAAAGAATTTTCAAGGGCTGCTTATTTAATGTGTGAGGGAGAAATAATAGAAGAATTTACCAAAAGGGAAAATACATTTAACGAAAATTATTATTTTAACCTTATTTACAAGAAAACAGGAGCACTTTTTGAGTCAGCAAGTACCCTTGGGGCTTTTTATACAGAAGAAAAAAATAAAAAATTTGGTGAATTTGGCAAAAAATTTGGCATATTGTATCAAATTTTTGATGATATTATAGATTTTCTCTTTGAAGAGGATATAAAACAGGGAAAAGTGACCTTACCTTTGATATACACAAAATCGCAGATTTTTAAAAATTTTCCAAAGTTTAAAAAAGAAAAAGATGTAATAGAAATTAAAAAAATAAAAGAGATAGTTATTGAAAACAAAGGAATAGAAAAATCAATAAAAAAGGGAGAAGATTTTTTAAAAGAAATAAAAGAAATTTTAAAAAGTTTCTCCTATCCATTAAATAAATTTTTAAATAGTTTTGTAGATGAAATACATGCTTATGTTTTAGGAATAGTAAATAAATTTAAGGAGGTATAAAATGTTAAAAGAACTTTTAAAACCAGAAAGGATAATTTTAAATTTAACTTCAACAAAAAAAGATGATGTTTTAAAAGAACTTGTTGATGTACTTGATTTACCTGAAGATAAAAAGAAAATAATTATTGAAACTTTAAAAAAGAGAGAGCAAATAGGTTCAACTGGTATAGGAAGAGGAATAGCAATTCCTCATTGTAGAAGTGCGGTTCTTGATAAAGTTTATCTTGTCGTTGGTAGAAGTAAAAAAGGTATAGATTTTGATGCAATAGATGATAAACCTGTCCATCTTTTCTTTCTTCTTTGTGCATCTCCAAGAGATCCCGAATCAAGATATTTAATAACGCTTGGGAAAATAGCAGAAATATCAAGAAAATTGTCAAGGGATAAGAAATACATGCATATAGAAGATGAAAAGGAATTTATAGAATATTTATCTTCTCTGGAGGGAAAATGAACAAAATTTTAAAAATTTTAATAGTTTTAAATGACCTTGATGAAAAATTAAAAATATTTAGAGATGAAAGATATAGAGAAATATTCAATATATCAACCAGAATGATAGAAATATGGGAAAAGAAAAGGGAAAATGAGTTTAAGAAATTGCCTCCTGAAGTTCAGGAGAATTACGAGAGGCTAAGAAAAAGATATGGATTTGGACTTGCTTCTGTAACAGAGGGTTCCTGTAACAATTGCAATCAAAAATTACCCACTTTTATGTTTGCCATTAAAAATCCTAATAAGGAATTAAGAACATGTCCAAATTGTGGAATTTATATAATTTTATAAGGAGGATAAAATGAAAGAAGGAGCAATCCCTGTTGAAGTTCCTGAAAAAGAGGCAGAAGGTATTTATTCAAATATTGCAATGATAATACATTCACCCTCTGAATTCATAATTGATTTTGCAAGAATTATGCCCGGAGTTAATAAGGCAAAGGTCTTTGCAAGAATAATAATGACCCCTCAACATGCAAAAATGCTTTATAATGCACTTGGAGAAAATATTAAAAAGTTTGAAGAAAAATTCGGTGAAATAAAAATATTTGAACAAATTGAGAAAAAAGTTGGATTTATAGGAGAAGAAAAATCAAAATAATTATTTTATTATTATTTCCTTTTTAACCTTTTTATAATTTAAAATAAAATATATTCCTTTTTTAAATTCTTTTTTATATTCTTTATAAATTCTTCCGGTTACATCAAAAATTCTAAAATCACATCTTTTTTCCCCTTCATTTCCTTTAGCAATTTCATCTATCTTTGTTGCAGAGATTGAATAAACTGCATCAAGGTCAAAACCTGCATAGATTCCCCCTGAAGAATTATCTCCGTCATCTACAATTCTTATATACCTTGCCTCGTTTATTCCTGAACCTGAAATATCAAAGGATTTTGTTCCTGTTCCATATCCTATATAAGTCCATGGTCCATATTTATTGTTTGATAAATAAACATAATATCCTTCATTTGACCCACTTCCTTCATAAACTATGAAATCAAAACCAGGAACATCTGTAATTGTTGCATCATACATATCAAGAACGATTTCACCTCCATTTCCTAAGGAATACCATTTTGAATCAGGTAAGCCAAGAGCATAAAATGGCAAAGTATAATTTCCATTTTCTGCATGATTTGCATAAACTGTGTATACACATTTAAATGCATATCTATAATTATTATTTTTATTTAAATAAAAATTGAAAGTTACACTTCCATTTGGTGGCACATATATACTTGCTTCTTTTGGAGAATATCCATTTGCACAAACTCTGACTTGGTAATTCCCAGAAGGAAGTGCTTTAAAATAATAACCATTTAAAGGAGAAGTATAAGTATAAACTCTTAAAGGATTTATTATTTCTATCCTTGCAAAAAGGGGAGAATTTGTGAGAGAATCATAAACATTTCCACCAATTCCATAACCTGCTTTTAGTGTCATTGCAAGAAGCGCTCTTCTATTTTCTTTACAAACAGTATCTATTAAAGATGAGCCATTTATAGGATAGGGGCATTCAATTGTCCATGCAAGCCCCCCGCAAATCCCTGTAACTGCATCCTGTAAAGAACCACAAACCTGGTACCAGTCATAGCCATTTGTAATTCCATAATTCACTGTATCATCATATTCTTCTGATAAATTTATTATATGAATACTATCAGGAGGGTCATGGGGATGATAGTCCCATAGATAGTTTATTGTATCAAAAGATGAGTAATAGCCAGCGGAATGATAGTTGAAATGAAGAGAGGGCATTATTTTTTCAGTATATTCCTGTATCTTCTTTGATTCAATCTGGGAAAATGGTGAGGTGCTTCCTCCCCATCCATCCCACATAAATCCAAAATCCCTGTTTAAATCTACACCATTTGCATTATATCTTGAATTTGAAACATAACCATCAGGATTTAAAAGAGGAATAACAAATATTTCTCTTGAATCAACAAGATTTTTTACATTCTGATTTGAATTATAATTTGATAAAAGATACTTTATGAAGTGCATCATAACAGCAGCACCGATTTTCTCATTTCCATGAATTGAACCACCAAGTTTTATTTTTGGTTCATTTTCATTTAAATTTGGATTATCTGAAATTTTCATACAAAGAATGAGCCTGTTTAAAACAGAATATCCAACAGTATCAATCTTAGAAATGTTTGGATATTGATTTTTCCATAAGTTTAATGAATCAATTATTTGCTGATAAGTAAGATACTGCCCTTTTGGTTCCAAAATTTCCTGAATTATTTCAAAATCAATCCCCTTCTTTTTTAAAATGTTTAGCCTTTCTTCTTCTGCAATCGCAAAAAATTCATTACCCCTTTTATTAATTATGCTTATGCGGAGTTCCTTTTCATAGAACCTTTCGTTTTTCCCGTATTCTATGGGAACCTTAATCACATATTCTTTAGAAAATAAAATACTTATAATCCCTAAAATTAAATAAATTCTCATATGTTTATCCCCTTCTTTATCTTACCTTTATAACCTTTAAATCCTTTCTATATTCA
>JBDRZF010000156.1:0-3918 GCA_039803805.1 Caldifarciminota bacterium | reverse complement strand
TATCATAAGAGAGTTTTATATTTAAAAATCCATTTATATATTCTATTTTTTCAAAAAATTCTTTCTTTTTCTCTAAAACTTCTTTTATTTCCTCAAAAATTTTTTCAGGATTTTCCTTTCTTTTTTTTGAAATATCAAAAAGACAAAATGCATAATCTCCATATTCACTTTTTTTAGGTTTTTCAAAAGATACTTCCTCTTTTAAATACTCCTCTACAAGTTTTTCAATTTCCTTCCTCAAGAATTTCCCTGATTCCATAAGTTTTTTGGTCTCCCCATAGACTTTCAAGGTCATAATATTTTCTTGTTTCTTCTAAAAATAGATGTATTACAAAATCATAATAATCCATTAAAATCCAGACTCCCTTTTCATAACCTTCTATATGATGTGGAAAAATTCCTTCTTCTTTCATCTTTTTCTCAATTTCAAGGCATGTTGCTCTTAAATGGTCTTCTGTATAGCCTGTTGCTAATATAAAATAATCACATATACCTGAAAGAATCTTACTCACATCTATTAATAAAAGATCTTCTGTTTTTTTATCATAAAGTATCTTAAAAATTTTCTTTATAATTTCGGGAATTTTATTCCCAGTCTTTTTCAATTTCAGGAAAATATTTTTTATAATCCTTCCCTATTACAACTGTTATATCTACTAAATTATCAGGGTCTGCTTCAAAATAGACTTTTGGATTACCAATCTCTTTTGCAAGCAATTTTCCTGCACTAAGGTCAGGATATTTTCTGTCAAATATGAATGTTTGATTTATTTCCGAATCATAAGTTCCATAATAGATAACATCAAATCCAAGTTCTCTAATCCTTGCAGTTACTTTCTGCGCAAGTTTAGGAACTTTTGTTCCATTCAATACTTCAACTCTAATTTTTTTCTTTTCTATTTTTTCCTTATTTTCTTTTTTCAAAATAAAACTTTCAACAGCAGAATAAGTAAAAATAAAGACAAGACCTATCAAAAGGAATATTAGAAAATTTAGAAAAATTTTTTTCACATTTTAATTTTAATATAAAAAAAAATGGTTTGTCAATTTAAAATTATTTACTTTATAATTAGCAGTATGGATTTTTTAATAGAATTTGAAAAAAGAAAAAAAGAAATAGACAAAGCAATTTTAAGTTTTTTAAAATTTAAAAAAAATGTTCCTTTAACTTTAAGAAAATCAATTCCCTATCCTTTAAAGGCTGGTGGGAAAAGGATAAGGGGGATAATAGCGGTTTCAACATATAAACTTTGTGGAGGGAAAAATAAAGATTATATATTACCACCTGCAGCATCTATTGAAATGATTCATACTTTTTCTTTAGTTCATGATGATCTTCCTGCAATAGATAACGATGATATAAGGAGGGGGATGCCAACCTTACATAAAAAATTTGATGAAGCAACAGCAATTTTAACAGGTGATGCCTTGCTTGTATATGGAATTGAGACATTTTTGAAAAGTAAAGCACCTTCTTATTTAAAAATGAAAGCCCTTGAAATATTAATTAAAGCAATAGGTCCTGAAGGTGTTATAGGTGGGGAAATTTATGATATTGAGGGTGAAAGAAGAAAGCCTGATAAGAATTATTTGAAAAGGATTCATCTTTTAAAGACTGCCGAATTTTTTAAGGCTTCTTTCTTAATAGGGGCTATCCTTTCAAAAAAATTTGATAAACTGGATTGCTTGGAGGAGATAGGACTTAAAATAGGACTCGCCTTTCAAATTGTTGATGATATTCTTGATGAAATAGGTGATGAGGAAAAAATGGGTAAAAAAGTTAAAAAGGATTTGAAGAAGATGACATATGTTAAAGTTTATGGAGTTTCAAGAGCAAAGGAAGAGGCATTTAAATTAAAAGAAGAAGCAAAAAATATTTTGATAAAAAATTTTGATGAAAATAAAGAAAGAGAATTTCTTGAAAAATTATTCGATTTCATTATTGAAAGAGAGTATTGATGTTTTTTCTTTTAGCATTTCTTATATTTCAATTCGATGAAGAAGAAAAAAAAGAGGAAAGCGAAGTTTATTTTAATGAATTGAGGATAAATCCGAATTATGATAATTTTGAAAAGATTTGTTCTTTTCCTTTTATTCAAGATTTTGAAGTAGAAAAAATAATAAATGAAAGAAAAAAAGGGCTTTTTAAAGATTTAAAGGACTTTAAAAATAGAACAGGAATCTTTTTGCCTGATAGCATTTTTGAAAAATATTTTGATTTCACTATAAAGAAGGGTAAATTTGATTTTTTCTCATATTTTGAAAAAGATTCAAGGATTTTAAATAAAATTTTATTTGAGTTGCCAAATAATTCAATAAATCTTTTATACTCTAAAAACTATAAATCTTATTCAATTTTAAGAGTTTCCTATTCCTTTTATAAAAACAATTTTAAAATAATTCTTGGTGATTATTTTATAAATAAGGGAAATGGTATCATATATGGTTCGCAGAGCATCTTTAATTTTTATCAAAAATTCCTTTTCTTTGATTCTAAATATATTCCCTCATCTTCTTATAATAGGGGCTTAAGGGGAATTTATTTTTCTTTTAAAAATTTTTCTTTTTATTTTTCTTCAAGAAAATTTTTTTATGGAAAAGAGAAATTCTTTGAAAATAAGATAGGGGCTGGTTTTAAATTTTTTAAGAAAGGAATTTTTTCTTCTTTTATTTTTGAGAAAAATTTTCTTTCAGAAGAAATTTATTTAAATCAAAAAAATTTTTATCAAATTTCTATTGATCTTTCAATTCCTTTTAAAGGTGGTAATTTAAGTATTGAATATTTACCCTTAAAAAATTCTTATTTTTTTAAATTTTTAAAAGAAAAAAATGGATTTTTAATTTATAGACTTGATGAAAAAAACTATGATATTCATTCTTCTTTTATCTCACAGAGTTTTTCAGCAAGGAATGAAATTGGAGCAAGCCTTTTTACTTATATAAATTTAAACCTTTTAAGATTTTATGGATATACATTTATTTACAGGAAAATTTCAGAGACTTTCTATTCTTATAAGAATTATTTTTCAATAGAAAAAAAGGTTAGAGAAATTTATTTTAAATTTGAATATAAAAATACATTTTCAGATTATAAAAGAGATAGATATTCTTTTTCTTTTAAGTATAACCTTTTGAGCCTAAAAATAAACCATGTTATTGCAAAAAAAGAAAATTTTTATTATGGAAACAGTTTATTTTTTAATTTAAATTACAAATTTTTTGAAATAAATTACGGAATTTTCAATACCCAGAATTATTATTCAAGAATATATTTTTATAGTTCTACATTTTTCCCCTATTATGAACTTTTGCCATTGTATGGAACAGGAAGTTTATTTGGCATTGATTTTAACATTAAATTTAAAAATTTTAAAATTTATGCAGGTTTCTATGAGATAAAAAGGGAAAAAGAGGAATTTAATTTTTTAGCAGGCTTAAATTTTCATAAGGATTTTATTTTTTTCCCTCAATATTAAAGGCAATTCATTTGACAATTAAGATTTATAAAATTTATAATGAAAAATTTAAAATTGAGATGGAAGATATAAGGGAAGAACTAAATAAATTGCTAGAACTTCAAGAAAAGGATAATCTTATTTTCAATATAGAAAAAAGGATAAGGGAAATCCCTGAAGAAATAAAAAATTTAAGAGAAGAAATAGAAAAAACTCAAAATGAAATAAAAGTTGGAGAGGAAAGTATTTTTACCATGGAAAAAAGACTAAAAGATTATTTTTATGAAATTGAAGACCTTGAGGCACTTATAATTAAATTTGAACAGGATAAATTAAAAGTAAGGACGAATGAAGAATATAGAGCAGTTGAAAAGGAGATTGAAGAGACAAAAAAGAAGAAAGAAAAAATTGAAGAGGAAGCATTAAATCTTATGGAGAAAATAGATGATGAAAAGAAAAAATT
>JBDRZF010000155.1:0-3922 GCA_039803805.1 Caldifarciminota bacterium | reverse complement strand
AATGAATAAATTATAAGGTGGTAAAGTATGTTTAAAGAAAATTTAATTTTAACTTTTCATGCGCAAACACCTGTTCATATGGGTTCAGGAGTTAGTGTAAGTTATGTAGATAATCCAATTCAGAGAGAAAAACATACTGATTTTCCAATACTTGCTTCAAGTGGAATAAAAGGAGTAATAAGGGAATTAGCATTAAGGAAGTGGAATGATAAAGAAAGAGTTAATGTGATTTTCGGTCCAGAAGAAGGCGGAGAAGAATACGCCTCCTGTATTAGTTTTACTGATGCCAAAATTTTGTTATATCCTGTCCGCTCTGTTAAAGGAGTTTTTGCCTATATTACCTGCCCTTATGTTTTAAATAGATTCAAAAATGAGCTGAAAAGTATTGGAATAAATGATTTACCTGAAATTCCATCATTAATAAAAGAAGATACAATTTTAGTATGTCCCAATTCAGAATTAAAAATTGATAATAATAAAGTTGTTCTTGAAGAGTTCGTTTTTAATATAGACAATTCCCAAAATATTGATGATTTAACAAGAAAAATTTCTGGTTATTTACCAGCCGAGGTAAGTTCAAACTTAGATAAACATTTTGCTATTGTCTCTGATGATGTTTTTAAAGATTTTGTAAAATATGCAGTTGAAATAAGGACAAGGATAAGAATTGATCAAACAACAGGAACGGTTGCAGAAGGTGCTTTATTTACTATTGAACTTGTGCCCTCTGAAAGTGTCTTTTATGGATTTTTATTTATCAGTGATCCATATTTTGGAATTGAATATTCAATATATGAAAAATTAAAAGAAGCAAAGAATAAAGGGAAAAATTTTGAAGATGCATTAAACACTTTGAGTGAACAAGAAAAAGAGAGAATCAAAGATGAACAAAAAAACCGGTTAAAGCAGGCCTATGAGAAAGGATATTTCACAGCAGAAGAAATAAAAATAAAAGAAGAGAAAAATTTAATGCAACTTTTAAATAACTCAATTATTCAACTTGGTGGAGATGAGACTTTGGGAATGGGTTTGGTAAAAGTAAAATGTATATCGTGTGAAAATAAAAAATCTTAACAGGCAGAGGGAAGGTAATGAAGAAAATTACTTTAACCTGTAAAACTATAACTCCTCTTTTTATAGGTGGTGCACAGCAACAGGCGGAATTAAGAACTCAGTCTATTAAAGGATTGATAAGATGGTTCTGGAGAGCTATTAGATGTGAAAATGATATTGAAAAATTAAAAAAAGAGGAAGCAGAAATATTTGGAGGCGAGAATTTAAGTAGTAAAGTAAGAATAGGTTTGATATTCAAGTCAATCAAGAAAGGAAGAAATATAAAAGAAGATTTTAAATTGGATTGGAAATTTGATAAAGAGTCTAAATCTCTTAAAGGCACTCACAGAGGTTTAGGTTATATTTTATACTCCACTGTATTACCTAGAAGAGAAAGAGAGTATATAAAACCTGATACAGAATTTGAATTAAAAATTTCTTCATTTTATGAAGATGCATTGAATCAAACACTTGCTTCTTTGTGGGCAGGTGTATATCTTGGAGGTTTTGGAACACGGTCAAGAAGAGGCGGAGGAAATTTAGAAATTATTGGAATTGAAGGTGATACAAAAACAGATCTTGATTTTACTATTAAAGGTACAAAATCAGAAGAAGTAGCGAGCTGGATTAAAAAAAATTTTAATAAAGTTATGGGAATTATTTCAAAAGATAAAAGTACTAATTTTATTTTTGAGTATTCAAATTTAAGTTTTTCAAGATTCATCATTTCAAATAAAAGTTTTAATAGTTGGATAGATGCTTTAAATGAAATTGGAAAAATATATTGCGATTTTCGATTTCAACATAGAAGCGATATTTTTGGTACAGGTAGTTTTGGTCTTCCTGTAATGTATGGAAAAAAACCTTTAGAATCTACGAGACATAATAGAAGAGCGTCTCCACTTATAATTAAAGTTTTAAAATCTGAGGGTAAATATTACTGGTTCGTTTTAAGACTTTTTGGAAAATTTTTAGAGGAAGGAGATGTTTTAGAATTTAAAAATAAAACACAAAAACCTGATTACAAACTCATAGACAAATTCTGGAATGAATTAAAAAGATATGGAAATGAACATATTTTAAATACTCCTAAAATTTTAGATGAAATAATTAATAAGATAAAAGTTGAATTGAATCCATCAAAAATTTATATTTATGGTTCACGAGCAAGAGGAGATGCTTATAAAAACTCAGATATTGATATAGCTGTTGAAACTGATATACCCTTAGAAAAATTAAAGGTAAATGCTCCTTTGGATTTAGTTAATATGAAAAAAGTTAGTGGTGATTTAAAAGAAAAAATAGAAAGAGAGGGGGTTTTATTATATGAGAGAAAGGGTTAAAAAATTTTTTAATGATTTTGAGAAAGCTTTCCAGAATTTAAAAATTGGTGTTGAGAAAGCAGAAGACGAACTTGATATAGATGGAACAATTAAAAGATTTGAATTATGTTATGAAATTTCATGGAAATTAATAAAGCAATATCTTGAAGATGTGGGTATTATCTGCAGAAATCCAAGAGATTGTTTTAAGCAAGCAGTGATAAACGGTATTATCAAAAATGAATACGATTGGATGAATATGTGCGATGACAGAAATTTGTTAGTTCATACCTATACTTTTGAAGAATCAAGAAGGATATTTGATAAAATAAAAGAAAAATATATTAAACTTTTTGAAAATCTTTATGAAATTATGAAAGAAAAAATAAAAATGGAGGAATGAAATAATGGGTGAATACAGGGTTTTATCTCAGGAAAGGGCAGGTTTTGTTTTAAAAGAAGCAAAGGAATTCAAAGGTGATAAAAAGAAATTTAAAACAGAGGCACGCAGGGTATCCTCACTGATAATTTCTAATGGTCTCCTTCCAACACTTGCTTTTTTAAAATCAAAAGAGGAAAGAAAACCTGTTTATGATATAATTGCGCAGTGGTTAAAACACAAAGGTTTTTGTAAAAATGATGCTCTTGAAGAACTTTTAAATTCTGATGCTGTAAAACTTCGGCTCGCTACAATGGAAGCACTTGAACTTGCCAACTGGCTTAAAAGAATTGTTGAAATTGAAATAAGGGAATGATAAAAAACAAAAAAATATTGGAGAAATTTGAAAAGGATTTTGTGAAAAAGACTAAAGTTGATTTTGAAAAAAACTTAAAAATATTTGAGGAACTTCTTAACTTAGCAAAAGAAATAAATAAATTGCCTTCAGAAAACTTACTTGAGGGAATTGAAATTGATATAAAATACGCAAAGGCGATAAATGGAATTAAAGGAACTCATTAAAAATGTTGTTAAAGAATTAGATAAAAAGGGGATTGAATATATGATAATTGGTGGTCAAGCAGTTTTAATATACGGCGAACCAAGATTAACAAGAGATATTGATATAACAGTTGGTGCTACACCTGAAAGATATGAAGATATTGAAAAGATAACAAAGGATTTAAATCTGAAAATTATTCCTGAAAACCCTATTGATTTTGTCAAAAAAACTATGGTCTTACCAACCATTGATGAAGAAAGTGGAATAAGAATAGATTTTATTTTTTCTTTTTCAGAATATGAGAAAACTGCACTTAAAAGAGTAAATAAGATAAAAATTGATGATACCCAAGTTTGTTATGCCTCAGTTGAGGATGTAATAATACATAAAATTATTTCAGGTAGAGAAAGAGATATTGAAGATGTTAAAAGTATTCTTTTAAAAAATAAAAAATTTGATGAAAAATACATATTAAAATGGCTTTCCGAATTTGAAAAAATTTTAAATGAAAAATTGGTTGAAAGATTTAAAAAGATAAAAAGGAGATTGAAATGATTTTTGAAAATTTTAATCTTTATATTAATAAAAATACCCAAGAGTTAGTGA
>JBDRZF010000154.1:808-3973 GCA_039803805.1 Caldifarciminota bacterium | reverse complement strand
TTTCACATTTTCTCCATATTCCATCAGGTATTTCTTTTTTCTCCTTAAATAGCATTTTTTATCTTTTTCTCATAATTTCTTGCAATTCTCTTTAACTTTTCAATGTCAATAGTTTTTATCTCTCCATTTTCAACAATTATTTTCCCATTGATAATTACATATTTAACCTGACGGGAATTTATTGAATAAACAATTGCTGAATATGGATTATATAAAGGTATTGATGGAATATCATCAATATCAATTATTATTATATCTGCTATTTTACCTTCTTCAATAGAACCTATTTCTTTAAAATTTAAACAATTTGATGCATAAATTGTCGCCATTTTTATAATTTCTTCAGCAGGTAATATATCAGGTTTTAAATTGAATCCCTTTTGTAAAAGTCCTGTTATTCTCATTGCCTCAAACATATCAAGATTATTATTTGAAGCAACTCCATCAGTTCCAATTGATACTTTCATATTTTTTTCAATCATTTTATTAATAGGTGCAATTCCAGAGCCCAGTTTTAAATTACTTTCAGGATTATGGGAAACTGAAACATCTTTTTCTTTTAAAATTTCAATATCTTCATCATCAAGCCATACAGCATGCACAGCAAGAACTTTTGAAGATAAGATTTCATTTTTATAAAGATATTTAACAGGTGATAGTCCAAATCTTTCAATTGACTCTTTGTGTTCATTTTTTGTTTCTGATAAATGAATATGTATTATTGTATCATATTTTTCAGAAATTTCCTTACATTTTTTTAGAGTTTCTAAAGAACATGTGTATATAGAATGGGGGGCAATTCCTGGATGAATTATTTTATTATTTTTATAATTTTTTATAAAATTTTCTGCAATTTCTATAGCCTCCTTTGAATTTTTAAAATAAGGGGTTTCAAATTCAAGTATTCCTGGTGTTATAAATCCCCTTATTCCTGCGTCCTCACATGCTTTTGCAATCTCTTCACAGAAAAAATACATATCACAAAAAGAAGTTGTTCCTGAAAGAAGCATTTCTGCAATGCCAAGGAGCGATGAGTAATAGACAAAATCTTTTGATAAAAATTTTGATTCAATTGGCCATATATATTCTTTTAACCATTTTTCAAGGGGGAGGTCATCTGCAATTCCCCTTAAAAATGTCATGGGTATATGGGTATGTGTATTAATAAGACCTGGCATTATTATAGAATTCTTTGCATCTATTTTAAATTTATAATCCCTTTTTTCATACTCTCCCCCTTTAACTTCTTTAATCCTTTCACCTTCAATTAAGATATAACCTTTTTGAATAGGACCAGAGGTTATTGGCAAGATAATACCGCCTTGAATTAATATCATTTTGAAATTAAAGGCGGCGCCCGGAATCGAACCGAGGTAAGCGGTTTTGCAAACCGCTGCCTGAGCCACTCGGCCACGCCGCCAAATAAGTTTATAATTTTAACTTTTCTTTGCACTCTTTTTCAAGTAAAGTTTATAATATAAAACTATTTATGAAAAGAATACTTATAGTTGATGATGACGAAAGCATAAGAATGATTTTTAAAAAGGTTCTTGAAAATTCGGGATATGAAGTGGAAACTACTTCTAATGGAATTAACGCATTGGGGATACTTGAAAAAGAGAAATTTGATGTTTACATTATTGATTTAAAAATGCCTGAAATGGATGGTATTACACTTTTAGAAGAAATAAAGAAAAGAGGTTATGAGGGTATCCCAATAATTTTAACTGCCTATGGGGATAAGGAAAGTGCTGTCTCTGCCTTAAAACTTGGCGCTTATGATTTTGTTGAAAAACCAATAAGTATAAATGACTTAAAATTTTCTATTCAAAGGGCTATTGAGAAAAAGGCATTGATTGAAGAAAATATAAGATTAAAGGAATATCAGAAAATAAATAGAATTATAGATGAAGTATTTAATTTTTTTGATGAAGAGGAATTTTTGAAAAATTTTCCGAGAATATTGGTTAATGAATTAAATCTTGATAGTGCAATGATATACATATATAAACCTCTTGAAAAGGTTTATTTTTATCCAAGATTTATCCCAGAAATTGAAAAGTTTATAGACAGAGTTAAAGAAGAGTCTTTTTTATTTGAGGATGTTTATATGTTTCAAAAAATTTCACCCGGTCAAGAAATTCAATCTATTGTTGCAGTGAAATCTTTTTTCCCGCTTATAGAGAGAGAAATAGAGACATTTCGTGTAGTTATAAAACAGGGGGAAATTTTCTGGAAGCATCTTATTCTTAAAGAGAAATTGAAAGATACACTTGATAAATTAAAAGCCTGTCATTTATCTGCCCTTAAAACAGGCAGAATCTCCGTTATTGGAGAAATAAGTAATGTTTTAATAAAGAATTTTGAAGAACCCTTAAGGGATTTAGAAATTGCTATTTCCTTTTTGAAATCCCGTGAGGATTTGAAGTCTTTAAGGGAATCAGAAGAAATTTTTAGAGCGTTAAATGATTTGAAAAGAGTATTTTACGGTTTCAAAGAGATTACAAAGACTTTGTCTTTTCAAAGAAAGAAAATAAAAATAGGAGAAATCATAAATATGTGTTATGAAATTCTTTTATCCTATTTTAAAGAATCAAAAATTTCTTTTTGGAGAGAAGGAGTAGAGGAAGTGGAGATAGAAGGTTTTGAGCCCCTTTTAGAACATGTTTTCATACATCTCTTTTTAAATTCTCTTGATGCAATGAAAGAGGGAGGAGAATTGAGAGTTAAAATTTCAGAAGAAGAGGATATTGTTAAGATAGAAGTAATGGATACAGGATACGGAATATCTCCTGAAATAAGGGACAAAATTTTTGAACCATTTTTTACAACAAAAAAAGATGGACTTGGTTTGGGGCTCTTTTTTGTAAAAAATGCAATAGAAATGCATGGTGGGAAGATTTATTTTGAAAGTGAAGAAGGTGTTGGAACAACTTTTTATATAATTTTACCTAAAAGATGGGAAGGATTATAGAAATAATTTTTACTTTATTTATACTAATTTTAACATTTCCTTTATGGATTGTAATAGGTATTTTAATAAAACTTGAAAGTGACGGTCCAGTCCTTTTTACTCAAGAAAGGGTTGGAAAGGATTTAAAGATTTTTAAAATATATAAATTTAGAACAATGTATATAAATCAAGAGGAAAGATTAAAGGATTAT
>JBDRZF010000154.1:0-774 GCA_039803805.1 Caldifarciminota bacterium | reverse complement strand
CTAAAGCTAAAAAAGAATGGGAAAATTATAGAAAACTCAAAAGTTTTGATCCGAGAGTTACAAAAATTGGTAGAATATTGAGGAAATTTAGTCTTGATGAAATCCCTCAGATTTTAAATATAATTAAAGGTGATATGAGTTTGGTTGGTCCAAGGCCATACCTTAAAGAAGAAGTCCCTTATATATCTTCTGAGAATTATGATATATTTAAAGTTAAACCTGGTATTACAGGACCATGGCAGGTTAGTGGAAGAAATAAAATACCTTTTAATGAGAGAATAAAAATTGAAAAAGATTATGCAAGGACAAAAAATTTATTTAAGGACATCAGTTATTTGTTTAAAACAATAAATTCTATAGTAAACGGAGAAGGAATATGAAAAGGAAAAGTTCTAAAAAAAGAGTAAAAAAATATGTGTATGTGTTTGGTGGTGGGAAGGCAGAAGGTAGTGCAAAAATGAGAGACCTCCTTGGGGGAAAGGGTGCAGATCTCCATGAAATGTCAAGAATCGGAATAAATGTTCCTCCTGGATTTACAATTACAACAGAAGCTTGTGTATATTATTTTGAAAAGGGGCGTTTTCCCAAGGAACTTTATGACCAGATTAAAAAGGGAATCAATTTTCTTGAAAAAGTAACAGGTAAAAAATTTGGTGACCCAAAAAATCCATTACTTGTTTCGGTTAGAAGTGGTGCAAGGGTTTCAATGCCTGGTATGATGGATACAGTTTTGAATCTTGGTATAAATGATGAAATAGTTGAGGGACTTGCAAA
>JBDRZF010000153.1:0-4009 GCA_039803805.1 Caldifarciminota bacterium | reverse complement strand
ACCATGTAAATGCAATTAAAGAGTTCCTTGGAAGGGATACAGGATTCAGAAAAAATTTATTAAAACCAAGAGTTGTAATACTTGGAGAAGTGAAGGGAACTGATGAAGTAAAATATATCTATGGAAGTTTTGGTAAAGGATTTTTTACATATTTAGGTGGGCATGACCCTGAAGACTATCAGCACTTTATAGGTGACCCTCCCACTGATTTATCAAAATATCCAAATTCACCCGGTTATAGATTAATTTTAAACAATATTTTATTTCCTGCTTCACAACCAAGAAAATTAAAGACCTAAATCTTCATTTGTTATAATAAAAGTAACAGGACCATCATTTATTATTTCTACTTCCATTTTCGCACCAAAAATACCTGTTTTTACATTGATACCAAAATTTCTCAACTTAGATTCAAAAATATTAAACAATTTTTTTGCACTTTCAGGCTCCATCGCATTGTCAAAAGAGGGTCTTCTGCCTTTTCTTATGGAAGCACAAAGAGTAAAATTTGGAACAAGGAGTATCTCACCATTTATTTCATTTATACTTTTATTCATCTTACCTTCTTCATCTTCAAAAATTCTTAAGTTCTTTATCTTGTTTGCCATCTTATCAACATATTCTTCCTTATCCTCTTTACAAAATCCAACAAGTATCACACACCCTTTACCTATTTCAGAATGCTCTTTACCCTCTATTTTTACACTTCCCCTTAAAACTCTCTGAATTATAACTATCATATGAAAATTTCCTCCATTTTTCTTAAAAGATTAAAACTTTCTTTATTCCCAAGTTTTGCCTCCTTAACAACTTTTTCTAAAATCTCTATTGTTTTATCATAATTTTTTATATCAATTGGATAAGGATGCCTGTCTTTCCCACCATGGGCAAATGAATACTTGGCAGGATCTTGAAAAGATAAAGGAGAAGAATAAAGTAAATTTGCTAAAAGAGAAAGGGCTCTTAATGTTTTTGGACCGGTTCCTTTTATAAGTAAAAATTCTTCTAAATCTTTTGGCTTTTTTTCATAAGTTTCAATCAAAACCTTTCTTAAATTCTCAGGATTTATATCTTCCAAAAGTATTTCGTGCCTTTTCGGAAGTTTTTTTGTTTTTAAAACTTTTATTTCTTTTATGATTTTCTCAGGATTTTCCTTTGAAATTTCAACAATTAAATTCTGAGTCTCTTTTACATCCTTTGAAGTTAAATTTAATGTAAAACATTTTTTATCGGTTATAATTCCACTGTGCGGTTCTATAAACAAATTATCTATACCATTTATCCAGTGATATCTTCTTGCAAACAAAGTTTTTTCATTCATTCCCTGCTGAATTACACACCATTTTTTATTTCTTGTGAATATAAATGTATGATGATAGAGATTATATCCATCCTGAACCAAAGTATTATCGATTTTAGCCGTTAATTTTGAAATCTTTATAAAATAATCAGGTTCGATTCCCTCCTTTTCACATATTATTTTAATTTCATCCGGTGTTTTTAAAGATACTTTACCTTTCCCACCCGCAACAAATATAGGTAAACCCCTTTCTTTTAATCCCTCCTTTATTGCGCCTGTTAAAACCGTCGTTAATCCTGATGAATGCCAATCAAAACCTAAAAAACATCCTAAACTTTGAAACCACAAAGGATCTGAAAGTCTTCTTAAAATCTCCTCTTCTCCAAATTCATAATACATTGCCTCAATTATCAACGAACTTAATTTCTTCATCCTCTCAAATAGCCAAAAAGGCGCCTTTCCTGAATGGAGTGGTAAATCTATTTCCTTTTTAATCATCTTTTACTGCATAAATTATTTCAGCACTTCCTATTGGATGAGGAACAATTCCAAAAATTTTTTCATTTCTTAAAGATGTTATAAGGGGGTGATATAGAAAAACACAGGGGGCTTCTTCCAATACCCTCTCCTCTATTATTTTATAAATTTCCTTTCTTTTTGAAATATTTCTTTCCCTTCTTGCCTTTTCAATCAATTCGTCTATTTCTTTGTTTTTAAAACGGGTATGGGTCCTTTGAGAAGAGTGAAAGAGAGGGAAAATAAAAGAATCAGGATCAGGAGTATCTGCCCCCCAACCTATTATTATTGAATCAACACCCTCGCCTTTTGATTTCTCTAAAAGTTCTTTCCAACCAAATTCTTTTGTTATAACATTTATATTTAATTCTGAAAGAACTCTTTTAATAAACTCAGCTGCTCTTCTATAAACTTCTCTATCACTATAACATAAGGTGAACTCAAAACCATTTTTAAAACCGGCTTTTTCTAAAAGTTCTTTTGCAATTTGAATATTCTTTTCATAACCCTTAATTTCAGGATTATAAAACTCATAAATTGGGGGGAAAACAGATTTTGCAGGTACACCATTTCCTTTTAAAACCTCTTCAACAAATTCCTTTGAAGAAACAGTATAGCATATTGCCTTTCTTATTTCTTTAATATTAAAAGGTTCTCTTTCATTATTAAAATCTAATCTATGGATTGAAAGAGTAGGAATTTTTTTTACAAATTTATTATATTCAGGAAATTTATTCTTGAGTTCCTCTATTTCTAAGGGAGATAATTCAAGATAATGAATTTTGCCCTCTATAACACTTTCTACACTTCTTTCAGGAGGATTTATTAAATATTCAACAATGTCAAAATAAGGGGTTCCATAAAAATATTTATCAAATCTCTCAAGGATAATTTTTTCACCCTTTATATATTCTTTTAAAACATAAGGTCCACATCCATAAAGTTTGCCTCTTTCATCATATGTTATACTTATACTTGAAAGAGTAAGATTTGAAATAAAAGGCGCAAAGGGATATTCAAGATAAATCTCCATTTCATTTTCATTAATTATCTTTATTCCTTCTATTTCATTTCTTATACCTTTTATATAATCTTGGGCACCTTGAATCATCAAAAAGAATTCTTTATAAACACCTTTAAGAGTTTTCTTAAAAGATTCATAAACTTCATAAGAAGTAAGTTTTTTATCATTATGAAAATAAACATTTTCTTTCAATTTTAATTTGTATTTAAGACCATCTCCTGAAATCTCAAAACTTTTAACAATTAAAGGTAAAATTTTTGTTGAAAGTGGAGAAAGAACAAAAAGAGTATTGTGAATCTTTGATATTATTGTGTTTGAAATTGCATCTTGAGAAAGATAAGGATTAAAAGTTATAGGATCAGAAGTCAAAACCAGTTTTAAAATCTCCTTTTTCTTTTCTTTAATCTGTGGGATTTCAAAAGTTTTAATTTTTTGAGTAAATTTAATGAATTCCTCAATTCTTTCTTTTACAAGTCTAACTTCTTCTTTTATATCTTCTTCATATTGAGAAAATTTATCAATTAAACTCTGCAAATTTTCTTTCCATTCATAAAGTTTTTTTTCAAAATTTAAAAGATAACTCCTTATTTTAAATATCTCTTCAATTTTCTCGTCAAGATGGGAAATTTCTTCCTTAAGGTTTTCTGTTCTTTTTAAGGTATCAGTAAGTTCAATTTCAAAAGCTTTATATAATTTACTTTTTTCTAATGAGTTAGTTATTTCTATGATTTCTTTAATATTTCTTTCAGCGTCAAAAATTAAAGATTTTAACCCTTTTGAAATTCCCTCATCTTCAAGAAAAGCCCTTTTTGCTTCTATCATTGAATAAATAGATAAAATTTCACCATCTTTAATTAAATTTTTAAATAAAAATCCTGATTTTTTAAGAAGTTTAATTTCTTCACTTGTTTTACTTTCAATTCTTTTAACTTCTTCAAAGTATTTAAATATTTTTTTAATCGAATCTAAAAGAGAATAACACTCCTTTTCTACTAAATTCATATTATTTCTGAAATTTTCTCCAAAGATATTCTCTATTTTTTTAACTCCCTCTTTAAACCTTTCTTCTTTAAAGGCAAAATATCTTTCAAAATCTATCTTAAGTTCACCCCATTTCTTCAAATTATTTTCAATCTTTTTGATATTTTCTTCAACACTTTTTATAATAT
>JBDRZF010000152.1:0-4017 GCA_039803805.1 Caldifarciminota bacterium | reverse complement strand
CCTGCTGAATTTGTATAATAAAGAGAGGTGTCTGCACCGGTTAAAGAAGTAATTTTATCTACATGTATTGCATTTCCTGCACCATCTCCACCTGCTGTAATTCTAAAATGAACACCATCACCTATTGGATCTCCTGTATATCCTTTTACCCATCTATTTATTACATTGTTCTGAACAATCTGGGTCTTTAAAATGTTTGTTATAAAATTCTGGGAATTGGCATCCTCTGCAAGGAATTGAGAAGAAATAAAGAATTTACCACCTGTTAACAAATAATTTGTAATTGAATCTATCTCTTCATTGGATAAAACCTCTGTTGAATCATTCCCTGTAAACCATATAAACAGATTCCTTGGACGGGCATGGAAACTGTGTAATCCTTCTTTATCAACCCTCCATGTCTCAAAAACAACTCCAAGATGAACAAGTGTTGAATCATAAAATCTTTCAAAAAATCTGCTATTTGCATCATTAACAAGAACAATACCCGGATAACCTATAAGGATTCTCAATGTATCATAAGGTTTTTCTGTTTGTGGATTTGAACTTATATTTATATAAAAATAAGAAAATCTTATATCTCCTGAAACTGAAAATTCAAAATAATCTGTTGTTATAATTGAATCTCCATTATTTAAAGAGGGAACCTGTATTGTATTATCTGAAAAGGAAATATCAGGGTCATTTGTTGAAACTGTTATTAATATATTTGATGCATTCTGCCAGTATTTTTCATTGTAAAGTTTTAAATACATTTTAACAACTTCACCTGGTTCAGGTCTTCCGTCTCCATCAAAATAAAAATCTCTTACACTTATATTAGAATAAACTGTTTGAGCAAGTGCCCTGTAAAGATTCACCCTTCCCCATCCTAAAAGACCGGCATAACCAGGATTTAATGAATCTATGTTATCACATGACCTCATTATTGCAGAATCCACTTTATAAGATGTCCATGAAGGATGAAGTGACCTTATCATAGAAGCAATTCCACATACAATAGGGGATGCCATTGATGTTCCGGCAAAATTCGCATATCCATTATTTGGAACAGTGCTCAAAATGTTTTCACCGGGAGCACATACATCTATCCATGTCCCATAGTTTGACCAACTTGTTTTTATATCCGCAGAATTTGTTGCTGCAACAGCAATAACATTTGGATAATTTGCTGGATAATGAGGTGTTGAAACATTATCATTACCTGCTGCTGCACAAACTGTAACATTTTTTGTATCGTGTGCCCATATTATTGCATCCCTTTCAGGTGCATATTGGGAATATCCACCATAGGAATGATTTGTTGCGACTGCACCTTTATTCCCTGCATAATAGATTGCATTTACTGCTGCTGAAAGGTAAATATACTGTCCATCACCACATTTAAATGCCATTCCTTTTGGCTTCCATCCAACACCTGCAACACCTATTCCATTATCAGTTGCTGCTACAGCAATACCAAATACATGTGTTCCATGGTCATTTCCCGGCTCTGTTGGAGAAGGATCCCAACCAAGGGATGGATAAAATCTAAATCCTATTATATCATCAACATATCCATTACCATCATCATCTATTCCATTTAAATCACCAGGGTAATCAAATTTACCATTTCCATTTATATCTTCACCTGGGTTTACCCATAATTTATCATAAATATCCTCATGGTCCCAATCAACTCCTGAATCAACAGGACCAACTGCAATAGTTGAATCACCCTTTGTTATCTCCCATCCTTTTGGTGCTTTAATCTTTGGAAGATGCCACTGCTGGGGATATAATGGATCATTAGGTGTTATAAGAAGAGGCATTGCTGCGTCAGGGCATGCCTCTTCAACCCCTATTATATTTTTGAATAAATCTGAAAGAGTTAAAGCATTTATTTCATTCTCAAAAATAAGAAGATAATATCTATCAAGACCATAAATTTTTGCGTCATCGGTAATTTTACCATAAATAAGCCTTTTTATCTCCTTTAAACCAAAATCCTTTGCTAAATTGTCTATTTCAGGAATTCCGAATTCTTTACCATAAAGTGTTAAAGCACAACCTTGGTCCCATACCTCTTTTAAATTCTGAATTGCTATTTTGTTTAATTCAGGTGATAATTTTATTATAAGATGATTTGGATTATATTTTATATTTCCCCATATACACATTATAATAACAAATTTCACAAACACCTCCTTTTTAAATTTTAAAAAATATTATAAAAAATTAGAAATAAAAAAGTCAATCTACTTGACAAAAAATTTTAATTTAAATTATAATTAATATTGTCTTTTTAAAATTTTTTATGCAACCTTAAAGGAGGTGTTATATGGTAAAATGGTTGGTAAGTGTAATGATGGTAGGGAGCCTTCTGGCTCTAACACCTGTAAGAGCACCAATAGATGATGCAAATCAACAGAATGTGCCAGGACTTCCTCCTGCTGGAAGAATACAATCTGATATATTAACAGAAGCATTCGTAAATAATAACTCAAACAGGGATTATCAAACAAATGGACCAACTGCAATAATGCTCTGGGCAGTATTTGATGAACCGATAAAAGGTGTATATGCAACAATGATGTTCCAGAACCCACCAGGAGTCTCAGGAAGACATCAGGTCTGGAATTTCTTCGATATAAATACTGATCAATGGGTAAGAGCTGGTGATAATCCTTATTTAGCAGTTGATAGGGGTGGATATGGTAATATAGCAGTAATCTATGGAAATGCCACATACCTTTATCATCCTGCATTCACTGCTCATATGGACGCCACTAATTACACAGGTGATGCATGGTGGCCTGATGTTCCATTTGATCCAAGAAACTTCTCAGGACAATATGTACAGGTTCCGGGGCAAGAAACAAATGAGGTATGGCCACACATAGGATTCACAATGAGCGGATATTTACACAAGATATTCGCTGATTATGATGGACATATGAGTGGTGTTCAATATGCAACGATGTATAATAGAATTTCTGATTTAAATAACCCTGCATGGGACGGGTATATACCCCTTGAGACAGGTGGTGAAGCACCATGGTACGGGTTTTATGCTGATCCATTTGGAAAAACTGTCGTTGTTACATATTGTAGAACATCCACTGATTACCACACAATAATGCTTATTGATACAATGGAAGGTGAAATGTTTTATGCAGGAGTACCAATACAGGTTGATGTTACACAAGAAATAATCAATAAATTTAATCTTCCACCAGATTATAGTGGATATATTAATGATGGAAATCCATTTGTTGATAAAGATGGGAATATACATCTTATAACATTCATTACACCTCCTACGTGGCCAGATACATTTACAAGGCCTACAAATATTTACCACTTTTTCTATAATTTATCTACAGGTACATCTGATGCTTCATTTATTAAATCTTTAACAGGTCCTTATCAATGTTCACCAGGAGTAAACACACTTGCAGCAGGAAGAAGCCAGATTGGACAGGAAAGAGGACTTGGAACGCTCTATGCAGTATGGGAAGAATTTGTACCAAATAGATGTGTAACAAGTTCAAATGGTTATCAGAGAGCAGTAACAAGAATAGTACTTGCAACATCAAAAGACAATGGAGCAACATGGACAGAACAGACATTACTTGTAAGTGACAGTGTTCCCGGAAGCGATAACAATGACTGGTTAAGATTCCCTGTAATTTCACCTATTATTCCTCATGTTGGGAATCTTGATCTTGTTTACTGGGGAGTTTACTGGGATGATGACCCAGGATTTGTATGGAGAGGAATAGGTGCTAATTCAACAGTAAAAATGCTTGTTGGAAGAAAAGAAGTTGGTGTTGAAGAAGCACCTATTACTTTAAAGAATGGAAGAGCAAAAATTTCCTGGAATGGAAGGAATATAACTCTTGAAATTCCTTATAAGGCAAACGCAATTCTTAAAATACTTGATGCATCAGGAAGGGAAATCTCCACAATATTCAAAGGCAACATTGAAGGAAAACATAATTTAAGATGGAATGGGAAATCAGGTGTTTACTTTAT
>JBDRZF010000151.1:0-4029 GCA_039803805.1 Caldifarciminota bacterium | reverse complement strand
ATTCGTTCACCACAAATTCTTTATATAATAAAGGATAAGGAATTTTTGAAATTGTAAACTAAATGCAGGAATTCACAGGATAAACTTTGAAAATAAATTGAATAAAGGAATATATTTTGCAATTTTAAAAGGGAAGGAGAAAAAGGTTAAAAAGTTTGCTGTTTTAAGATAAATCCTTATCAGTCTAAAATGTTATGGTATTATACCAAAAATTGAGAAAAAATTAGGAAACCTTTTATAATTTTAAAATGAAACTGTTTCTGCTATTTTTGATTGTTCAAAATCCAATAAATTTTTGGAAAGAGGAAATAAAAATAGAAATTCAAAATAAAACTTTAAAAGTAAGAGGTATTTATTATTTTAAAAATCTCTCAAATTTTTATACTTCAATAATAATGAGATATCCTTTTCCTGTTGATGAATATCATGAATATCCTTTTTATGTAAAGATTAAAGGTTTTGTTTTTAAAAGAGAAGGAAATGATTTGATAATGCCTGTAAATTTTAAACCATTTGAAGAGAAAAAAATAGAGGTGATATATGCTCAAAGGCTTAAAGATAAGAAGGCTAAATACATCCTTACTACTACTCAAAAATGGGGGAAACCGTTAGAATCTGCTTATTTTGAGATAAAAGTTCCCTTATTTTTTAAAGATGTGAAGATTTCTTATAAGCCTGATAGTGTTAAAATAAAGAAAAATTTTAAATTTTTTTATATTCATAGAAAAAATTTTTTACCAAAAGATGACCTTTTTATTGACTGGAAGTAATAAAATCTGTATAATTTAATTATGAAAAGGAAAATTTTAATCCTTATCCTTTTTTATATTTCTATAAGTAAAGCAAATTTTAATTTTGATGCTATATTTCATGCATATTACCAAAATCAAGAATGGTCTTTGCCTCATCTTGTGAGGGAGGACGCAGTTGCTTCAGCAAGTTTCAGAATCTCTTATGTGGCTGATTCACCTAAAGTTTATATACCTTCAACATCTTATGGGAATTCAATATATGTATGGTATACTTATAATCTTGGGTATTTTCAATTGGTAAATGTTGGAACTTTTTCAGGTGCTGAGCCGTGGTTTGATAGTATACCAAGGCTTTCTATAACTTCTTATGATATGGATACAGTTTTTCTTGTGTGGGAGGATAAAATTGATGATACAACTTATTCAATAAAATTCAGTTGTTCATTTGACTCCTGCATGAATTGGTTTCCTCAAACAATCATTTTTGACTCCCTTAAAAATTCTCCTCAAAGTTTTATCAAATATTATCCCCCTTTTCTTCATATTGTATGGAGAAATGAAAATAAAATATATTATTCAAAGTCAAGTGATTATGGACTCACCTGGTCTTCCCCCTATATTATCTCAAAAGATACAATTTCTTTTAAAAGATACCCTGTAATTGATGCAAAAAGAAATTTTATTGCAGTAGCATGGCAGGATTTTAGAAATGGTGAACCGGGTATATATTATAATTTTTCAACCGATACAGGAAACACTTGGTTTGAAATAGATATTCCGATATGTGATGACTCTCAAGGATGCTTTTCTCCTGATATTGAGATAGATTCCCCATATGTTTATACAAGCTGGACATTAGATTCAACAAAAATGGGTTTTGCAAAATCTATTGACTCGGGAATTACATGGATAAAAAGTTTTTTAGAACTTGGTATTCCAGGAACATTTTTTCCAATTTTTACATCAATTACTTCAAAAGGAGAAACCATTTATGCAACATCCAGCCCGACGTTTATCTCTTCAAATTCTCCAAATATCTGCAAGTTTCTTTATTCTTTTAATGCAGGGGATGAATGGTATGAAGGTCCACAACCACCTAAAGGAGCCTGTATGGAAATATCTCTTGATAAAAACAATATTCTTCATATTTGTGCCCATCTTTACTCGGTGAATATAAAAGAAAAATATTATAAAACATTAATTTTAAATAAAAGAGCATTTTTAAACCTGAAGAGTGTAAAGGATTATCAAATATTTGATATATCCGGAGCCAAATTAAGAAAAGGCGTTAATTCAGGAATTAAATTTATTAAAGAAAATAAAGGTTATATTAAAATAGTAATTTTTTAAACTTCCTTAAAAATATAATTCTTTGCTTCTATATGTGCAATCCTTATAGGCTCTGGTATTCTATATTTTGAAAAAATTAATGTATATTTTATGCTGTCTTCAAAATCTATAAGGTTTCCAGGTGAAACAAACACCGGCTTTACATTATCTTTTGTGCAAACTGCATATCCTATTACTTCTGAGTTGAAAATTACAGGTGAAAAATTCCCTTTTTTAAGTTCAAATTTTTCATATTCTCCAACAAGTAAATTCTTTGCACATCCAATTGTTGGCTTTTTTAAAAGAAGTCCTAAATGGGAGCCAATACCAAATTTTCTTGGATGTAAAATTCCATTTCCATCAACAAATATTAAATCAGGTTTTACTTTTAATTTTTTATAAGCACCAATAAGAAATTTTATTTCTCTATAAGATAAAAAACCGGGAATATAAGGAAAATCTATTTTATCTTTAAAGAATTTTTTTTCAACAATTTCAAATTTTTCATTCATTAATATAAAGGCACCTATTCCAAAATTTTTATAATAGTAAACATCACATCCACCAAAAATTTTTATCTTTTTATTTAATTTTTTGATTTTTAATCTTTTACTTAGATTTTCCTGCTCCTTTCTTAATTTTTCAAGTTCCAATCCCTTTTCTTTTCTCTTTTAATATACTTGAGGCAATTATATTTCTTAAAATTTGATTTGTTCCTTCATAAATCTGCGTTATCTTTGCATCCCTCATCATCTTCTCAACTGGATAATCTCTCATATATCCATATCCTCCAAATATCTGAACTGCGTTTATTGTTACTTCCATTGCAATATCTGATGCAAAACATTTTGCCATTGAACTTTCCTTTGAAAAATCTCCCTCTTTTCTATCAATTGCTCTTGCAACTGCATATGTTAATGCCCTTGCTGACTCTATTTTAATTGCCATATCCGCAAGCATATGTTGAATTGCCTGGAATGAAATTATTGGTTGACCGAATTGTTTTCTTTCCATTGCATATTCAACTGCTGCATCAAATGCAGCCTGTGCAATCCCTATTGCCTGTGCAGCAACACCAGGTCTTGCATGGTCAAATGTTTTCATTGCAATAAAAAGTCCCATCCCCTCTTTTCCAATTAAATTCTCCTTTGGAACTTTAACATTTTCAAATATCACTTCCCTTGTTGCTGATGCCCTTATCCCAAGTTTTTTCTCCTTTTTCCCAAATTTTAGTCCAGGTATTCCTTTTTCAACAATAAAAGCACTTGCCCCCCTAATTCCCTTTTTTGGATCTGTTAATGCTATAACTGTATAAATATCTGCCTCCCCTCCATTTGTTATAAATTGTTTTAAACCATTTAGGATATAATAATTACCATCCTTTTCTGCCCTTGTCTTTATACTTAAAACATCACTGCCTGCCTGTGGCTCTGTAATACAGAATGCTGCTATTTTCCCACTTGCAATCTGCGGTAAATATTTTCTTTTTTGTTCTTCATTTCCAAAAAGCAGAATAGGGAATGTTCCAAGTCCTGTTCCTGCATAGGAAAGTGCAATCCCTGCACATCCCCAAGAGAGTTCTTCAACTGCAAGACACATTGCAAATACACCCATTCCAAGCCCTTCATATTCTGTAGGTATAAATACTCTAAAAAGGTCAGCATCAGCCATTATTTTAACTATTTCCCATGGAAATTCTTCTGTCTCATCAAATTTTGCTCTTACAGGGACAATTTTTTCCCTTGCAATTTTCCTTGCAATATCTTTAATCATTTTTTCTTCTTCTGTTAATGGATAAAGCATTTTACCTCCTTATTTAACTATCGCAATTTTCCCTTTTATTGTTTTCTTATAATTTTTCTCTTTATTTTCAAATTCTATTTTATAAATATAAATTCCATTAGAGACAAAATTTCCGTCCCTATCTTTTCCATTCCATTCTATTTTA
>JBDRZF010000150.1:0-4079 GCA_039803805.1 Caldifarciminota bacterium | reverse complement strand
AAATAAAAACTGACCTTGAAGAAGGAGAAATAAGAGAAATTGAAAGAATTGTGAATGAGACAATTTCAGAATGTGAGAGAATTATTGAAAATCCTGAAGGGCCTGAAAAAATTTATGTTCTTGCTCTTTTATCACTTGCGGAGAAAATATTAAAGGGAAAATATAAAAGAAAAGAAATGGAAGAAAGGATTGAAAAAATTATTAAGAAAATTGAGGAGAAAATTTGAATAATTTGAAGGAGGTGAAAAAAATTGTTATTTCAAGATTTTTTAGAAAAAAAAGAGGGGCCGTTAGCCTACAGACTTGCACCAAGAGATTTTACAGAATTTCAGGGACAAAAGCACCTTGTTGGAGAAAATGGAATTTTAAAGAAATTAATAGATAAAGGCAACATCCCTTCCTCCTTATTTTTTGGCCCCCCTGGAACCGGTAAGACTTCCTTAGCCTTAATTATTTCAAAAAAAACAAATTTGCCTTTTTTTCATTTAAATGCATCAGTTTCTACAATATCTTCTGTAAAAAAAATTCTTGAAGAAGCAAAAAAGTTTTATAAAAATACAAAAAAAGGTGTAATCCTTTTTATTGATGAAATCCATAGATTTAACAGACTCCAGCAAGAAGTTCTTTTACCATCCTCTGAGAAAGGAGAAATAATTTTGATTGGTTCAACTGTTTTAAATCCTTTTTTTGTGATTGATAAAGCCCTTTTATCAAGATTAAAAATATTTGAATTTAAACCACTTGATGAAGAAGATATAATAATTATATTAAAAAGGGCAATAAATGATGAAAGGGGATATGGAAATTTAAATTTAAAAGTGGATGAAAATGTTTTGAAAAGTATAGCAAGTGTATCAGAGGGAGATGCAAGAAGAGCCCTGAATATGTTGGAAATTTTAGTCGAGACAAGTGAAAATAGAGAAATAAGTATTGATTCTTTAAAAAAATTACCCCTTTATCATAGATATGATAGAAAAGGGGATGAACACTATGATACTATTTCAGCCTTTATAAAATCTTTAAGAGGTTCTGACCCTGACGCAGCCTTATACTGGCTTTTTAAAATGATAGAGAGTGGTGAAGACCCAAGATTTATATTCAGAAGAATGTTAATATTTGCATGTGAAGACATAGGTTTAGCAGAGCCAGAGGCAATTAAAATAGCAACAAACTGTGCTTATGCTTTTGAAATGGTTGGGATGCCAGAAGGAGAATTCTTGCTCGCTTTCCTGACGCTTTTTTTAAGTCTTTGTCCAAAATCAAATAGTGTTTTAAGAAGCATAGTAAAAGCCAAAAGGGCTTTAGAAGAGAAAAGATTTGCTGTTCCGATGCATTTAAGGGATAGTCATTATGAAAGTGCAAAGAAGATAGGAAGAGGTGTTGGTTATAAATATCCTCATTCAGATCCAGAAGCAATATATCAAAAATATTTGCCAGAATTTATTGAAATTGCCGAGATACTTGGAAAAGGTAAAGAAAAGGTATTCAAACAGAAACTTGAAGAAATAAGAAAAATAAGATGGGGAAAGGAGGTGTAAGATGACAGAAATTATCTTCTCTTTTATTTTTGCATTATTTTTAGGAGTTATTATTGGCTATTTTTTTTCAAAATATATGATAAACAAAAATTTAGAAAAAGCAAAAAAAAGCGCAAAGGATATAATTGAAAGTGCAAAGGCAAAGGCTAAAGAAATTGAAAAGGAGGCACAAATAAAAGGAAGAGAAGAAATCTTAAAGGAAAAAGCACAAATGGAAAAAGAAATTATAAAAGCAAAAAGAGAGATTGAAAAAAGGGAAAAAGAAATCAACCAAAGGGAATATCAGATTGATAAAAAGGCTGAAATACTTGCAAGAAAAGAGGAAGAATTAAGGGCAAAGGAAAAAGAAATATCAAATAAGGAAAAAGTTTTAAATTTGAAAATGCAAAAAGTTGATGAAATGATAAAAGAGGAAACCATAAAACTTCAGGAAATAGCAGGAATGACAAAGGAAGAAGCAAAAGAACTATTGCTTAAAAATGTAGAAAAGGAGGCAAGGATTGAAGCTGCACAAATTGCCCACAGGATAAGGGAAGAAGCAAAAGAGAAGGCTGAGAAAGAAGCAATAAAGATAATAGCAACTGCAATGCAAAAAGTTGCGTCAAGCGTGGCTTCTGATTCCTGTATAACAGTTGTTCCCCTTCCCTCTGAAGATATGAAGGGAAGAATAATAGGAAGAGAAGGAAGAAATATAAGAGCATTTGAAGCAGCAACAGGAGTTGAAATAATAGTTGATGATACACCTGAAGCAGTGATACTTTCTTCTTTTGACCCTTATAGAAGGGATATAGCAAGAATAGCAATGGAAAGACTTATACAGGATGGAAGAATACATCCTGGAAGAATAGAAGAAGTTGTAATGAAAGTTGAGAAAGAAATGGAAGATTATATAAGAGTTTTAGGGGAAGAGACGATATTAGAACTT
This sequence comes from Caldifarciminota bacterium, assembly GCA_039803805.1. Classification (GTDB taxonomy): domain Bacteria; phylum Hydrothermota; class Hydrothermia; order Hydrothermales; family Hydrothermaceae; genus JBDRZD01. The sequence continues at coordinate 1,616 of JBDRZF010000150.1, read as the reverse complement.
GGAATAAGGGGTATGCATCCTGAACTTTTAAAACTTATAGGGAAAATGAAATACAGGACAAGTTTTGGGCAAAATTTACTTTTACATTCAAAGGAAGTAGCATATCTTGCAGGAATAATGGCAGGAGAGTTAAGACTTGATTCTGAAATAGCAAAAAGAGCAGCCCTTTTACATGACATAGGAAAAGTTGCAGAGCCTGATTATGAAGGACCTCATGCATTAATAGGAGCCCAACTTGCAAAAAGGTATGGTGAATCAGATATTGTTTGTAATGCAATTGCAGCACATCATGAAGATGAAGAGGCAATTTCACCTTATGCAATGATAGTATCTGCAGCAGATGCAGTATCTGGTGCAAGACCTGGTGCAAGAAGAGAAAGTATTGAAGCGTATATAAAAAGGATTGAAAAACTTGAGGAAATTGCTTCATCATTTCCTGGTGTAGAAAAAGCCTATGCTCTTCAAGCAGGAAGAGAAATAAGAATATTAGTTGAAGCAGAAAAGGTAACAGATGCAGAGGCAAGTGATTTAGCAAAAAGAATTGCGAAAGAAATAGAGGAAAAAATTGAATTCCCAGGACAGATAAAAGTGACAGTGATTAGAGAGTATAGAGTTACAGAGTATGCGAGATAAACTTAAAGAAAAAATAAAGGATTTACCAGAACTTCCAGGCGTTTACTTATTTAAAGATAAAAAGGGAAATGTAATTTATGTTGGAAAAGCAAAAAATATAAAAGAAAGATTAAGGGAGCATTTTTCTATTTCTTTACACCACCCAAGATTTGAAAAATTAATTTCAAATACCTTTGATTTTGATTATATAGTTACTGATTCAGAAGCGGATAGTTTCTTACTTGAAGCAAATTTAATTAAAAAATATTTACCAAAATACAATGTAAGGTTAAAGGATGATAAGAAATATCCATATCTTAAAATCACTTTAAATGAAAAATATCCAAGGATATTTAAAACAAGGGATATTAGAGAAGATGGCTCTTTAATCTTTGGACCTTTCCATTCTGCAAAATCATTAATGAAAACGCTCAAAATAATCCTGAAAATATTTCCTATTAGAACATGCAAATACAAATTGCCATCAAGGCAAAAAATAACCCCCTGTCTTGAATACCATATAAAAAGATGTCCTGCACCATGTGTTCCTGGAAATATTTCTGAAGAAGAATATAGAGAAAATGTAAGAAAATTAATTGAATTTTTCTCTGGGGAAAGTGAAAATGTGGAAAAGTGGCTTGAAAATGAAATAAAAATTGCTTCAGAAAATTTAAATTTTGAAAAGGCAGCAATTTTAAGAGATAGATTATTTGCTTTAAGGGATATTCATAAAGGGTATGTGGCTCATATGGATGAAGATGTATTTATTGATGTTATTGGATTTTCAAGGGTTTCAAAATATGCAATGTGCCTTATAATTCCAATAAGAAAAGGGAAAATATGGGATAAAGAGGATTACCTTTTGGAATTTCCAGAAGAAACACCTGATGAAGAAATAATTGAAGAATTTTTGATTCAATTTTATTCAAGGGGAATAATAGGAGCAAGAAAAATTCTTTTACCCTTTGAAATTCCAAACAAAGAGATGATTGAAAAAGTTTTAA
>JBDRZF010000149.1:0-4112 GCA_039803805.1 Caldifarciminota bacterium | reverse complement strand
TCTACAACTCTTTAGGAGAGAAAATTTTTTGCAAAACTTATCCTTTTACGTTTTCTTTTGAAATTAACGGATTAGATAAGATTTCAAAAGGTGTTTATTTTCTCAAAATTTATTCAAATAAAAAAGAAATTGGGAATTTTAAATTAATAAAAAAGTAGCCATGAGAGGTAAAAAGTATATAATAAAAAATGTCTTTTTGATTATGCTTTTTTTTATATGTGTAGAAGAAGGACATTCCCATGGTACCTCATATTTCAAAAATTCTAATCCTCACTCTCATTTTATTTTTCCAAGAAAACCAAATCACAGAGACACAAAATATCTTAAATCTTTGAATCAGCAAGAAATATTAGTTGACACCACAAGGATAATTCTTCCTGCTCCTTTTGAACAAAGAGAATGTGATATCACCAGTTTTAATAATAAATGGTTATGTGTATGGACTGATTTGAGGGAATACTATGATCCGATAAAATTAGAGGGTGAATTTAGATGGAGCAAAATTTATGGCACTTTTATTTCTTCTGATGGAGTAGTTTTAACACCTACCAGCTTTGCTATTTCTAAAGGATACGGAGGAGCAGGGTATTCCTCTACAGTCAATGGGAATAGTAATTTAATTGTAGTTTGGGAAGATTACCGAAACGGAAATTGGGAATCACCTCAAATTTTTGGTATAATAATAGATACTCTTGGACAAAGAATTGATACTGTTGATATTCATATTTCAAGTGGTCTTGAAAATAAAAAAAATTATTTTCCTACTGGTGCATTTGATGGTAGTAATTATTTAATTATTTGGTATGCCTATGACCCATATGAGTTATATCAAATATATGGAAGGAGAATTTCCCAAAATGGAAATTTTATAGATCCTTATCCTGTAAAAATTTCTATCTTCCCGCCCTTCCCTTTTATTTTACCATCTGTTTCTCCTTCAATTAGTTTTGATGGAAATTATTATTTAATTGTATTTGAGGGTAGTGTTTTTGATGATATAAACATATACGGAATAAGAATTACACCTTCCATGCAAATTATTGATCAAACACCTATAACAATAAGTGAAGCATATAATTGGCAGTTCAGCCCATCTTCTGTTTATAAAAATGGATACCATTTTATTGTATGGAGTGACCAGAGAAACAATTTGACTAACATTTATGGCGCAAGAGTTACACCTTCCGGAGAGCTAATTGATCCAGAAGGTATTTTAATTTCATCTTCTTCCTCATGGTTCCCTTCCGTTTCATCTGATCTAATTAATTATTTTGTTGTATGGCAGGATTGGAGAGAAGGAAATGATCCTTTAATATATGGAGCAAGGGTTTCTAATTCAGGAATTGTTATTGATTCAAATGGTATAAAATTTTCAAATTCAAATTTAAGACAGATGTATACTAAAATAGAATATGCTTTAGATAAATATATTGCGATATGGGAAGATTATAGAAATTCATATTTAGACATTTATGGAACAAGAGCAACTCCTGAAGGCAATATTTTAGAACCTGATGGATTAATTATTTCTTCTGCTGCAAATTTTCATTTTAATCCTAAATGTTCTTATGACGGGAATAATTATATTATAATTTGGGAAGACTGGCGAAAGGAAAATGGTAATTTTTCAGAGATATATGGAATAAGATTGGATCCCTATGGGAATATTCTTCATCCTTTATCTTTTCCAATTTCAGAGACAGGCAATTGGTCTAAGGTTTTTCCATCAATAGCGACGAGTGAAATTAATCATTTAGTGGTTTGGTCGGATGCAAGAAATGGCTCATGGGATATATACGGTGTAAGAATTGACTTTTTAGGGAATAGATTAGATTCCTTTGATATTCCTATTTCAAAAAATTGGAGTATAGAATATTATCCAAGTGTTGCTTATGGAGGCAATTATTTTGTTGTATGGGAAGATACAAGAGAAGGTAATTTAAATTCAATTTATGGAGCAAGGATAAATAAATTTGGACACATTCTTGATACAGCAGGGATAAAGGTCTCTATAAATACAAATACCTTTAAAATTTTTCCTTGTATTTCTTATGGAAATGAGAAATTTCTTCTCGCTTGGACAGACATCATTGAAGATTATCCAAATCATTACATGTATAGTATATTAGGAACACGACTAACTCAAAATGGTGAAATAATTGATTCAAATGGTATTGTAATAGCAGAAGCAGGTATGGATTCTTTTTGGTTTGAAGATCAATTTGCTTTCCCTTCTGTTGCCTCTAATGGCGAAAATTACCTGATTACATATAACAGATTTGAATACATAGGAAACTATTGGACAGGTTTTGATATATTTTTTACAATCATAGATACATCCGGAAATGTCCTCTTAAAAGAAATCCCTGTGATAGCATATGATGAATATGATCAGATGTATCCCGTGGCAGTTTTTGATGGAGAAAATTATTTAATTGTATGGCAAGACGAAAGGAATGGTTCTTTTGATATTTATGGTGTCCATGTTACACCCAATGGAGAAATATTAGAGCCGGGTGGTTTTCCTATTGCATGTTCTCAATTTCTTAGAGCAACTCCCTCTCTTACAAAAGGTCTCGTTAACCAAATCCTTATTTCTTATCAGGGATTTATAAGAGAAGGATTTAACTCTTATAGAACCATGTGTTATATTTACAATTCTGTTCCAATTTATGAATTTTCTTTTAAGAGTTTGAGTAAGCCTTGTCTCTTTGCCTTGCCTAACCCTTTTAAAGACAGCACAATTATTTTATTTTACAATGATTTTGACGAGAAAAAAGATTTAATTCTAAGTATTTTTGATTTAAACGGGAGAATAATAAAAGAATTTTATTTAGATAAAATTTGTAAAGGGATTAATAAAATTGTTTGGAATGGCAGAAATAAAAATGGCTATTCTGTTCCAGCAGGACAATATTTTTGTTTTTTAAATACAAATAAAAATAAATTTGTTTTAAAAATTTTGAAAATTAAATAAAAATGAAAAGGAGGTGAAAATGAAAAATAAAATAAGGTGGTATAAGTATCAAATCTATGTCCTCTTAATACTGTCTCCTTCTTTCCTCTTTACTTCTCCAAATAAGTTTGCTAAAACATTTGGAGGAAGTGTTTTGGAGGTGGGTTTAAGTGTCCAGCAGACAAATGATGGAGGATATATTTTAGCAGGATACACTAATTCATTTGGTGCAGGTCTTCAAGATTTTTTAGTATTAAAACTCAATTCACAAGGAAATTTAGAGTGGACAAAAACATTTGGAGGAAGTTATGGTGATGAGGGCCAGGGTGTCCAGCAGACAAATGAGGGAGGATATATTGTAGTGGGAAATACCGGTTCATTTGGTATGGGTATGTTTGATGTTTTAGTATTAAAGCTAAACTCACAGGGAAATTTAGATTGGGCAAAAACATTTGGAGGAAGTAGTTATGATGAGGTTTATAGTATTCAGCAGACAAATGATGGAGGATATATTTTAGCAGGAAATACTTCTTCTTTTGGTGCAGGCTCTCGGGATGTTTTAGTATTAAAATTATTAAACTCGCAAGGAAATATAGATTGGGCAAAAACAATTGGGTGGAGTGGTTGGGATGTTGCTCGGAGTATTCGACAGACATCTGATGGAGGATATATTGTAGCAGGATGGACTAATTCATTTGGCGCAGGTGGTTATGATGTTTTGGTATTAAAGTTAAGTTCTCAAGGAAATTTAGATTGGGCAAAAACATTTGGGGGAAGTAGTTCTGAATTGGGTTATAGTGTCCAGCAGACAAATGATGGAGGATATATTTTAGCAGGATACACTAATTCATTTGGTGTGGGTGATTATGATTTTTTAGTATTAAAACTCAATTCTCAGGGATATTTAGATTGGGTAAAAACATTCGGAGGAAGTGGTACTGATTTGGGTTTTAGTGTCCAGCAGACAAATGATGGGGGATACATTGTAGCAGGATACACTAATTCATTTGGTGTAGGTGGTTATGATTTTTTATTATTAAAGTTATGTTCTGAGGGTTTTTTAGAGTGGGCAAAAACATTCGGTGGAAGTCTTAGTGATTTTGGTTATAGTGTCCATCAGACAAATGATGGAGGATATATTGTAGTGGGAAGGAGT